>VSOB01000079.1 GCA_009774625.1 Lachnospiraceae bacterium | reverse complement strand
TAACTTCATTTACACATGACAAAATTGCAAGCAAATTGCAATTTCCCTTATGCTTAAATCAGTATAAATCTTTACTTACCAAAGCAGAAGATAGTGTTACTGCACCAAAGCTACTGGACTTTATTAATATGATTAAAGACTTTTCACAGCCTTTATACCGTTTAAAGGAAGATGCAAAAATCATGCAACAAGTTGAACATCTCAAAAAAATTATAAAGTAAATATAGGTATCAAAAAGGTATCACGCCCCACCTAAAAAGCCGGAAAGTCCGCTGTTTATGCGGCTTCCCGGCTTTCTGTTTACTACTCGAACTCGATTTCGTAATGGCGTTTTTCAGAACTTTCATTGTTAAAAAATTTATTCTACCACTCATTTTGTTGTTTCCTACTCTCTGTACTTCTGTCTTGATTTGCTCTTAACATCACGAAAACATCACGGGGTAATCTCCACCACATCCTCTATTCCGTATTGCAACTTGAACCTTATCCGGTTTTTTCTTAGGCAACCAATGATATATTCCGCATTGTTCTCCACAATCTCATAGGCTCTCTCCGCAGAAGGGTAATTGTATGTTGTGTTATATCCATTCTTTACTCCATCACACTGCAATATGAAGAACGTTTCCAGTGCTTTTGTCTTTCTGGTGTGATCCTTCTTATCGAAAAAGCACAGCGTTTTAATTTCAAACTCATTGCCAGCATCATAGTCCATCTGTAACTCTCTAATATCATGATTTCCTTTACGCAAAGAATAGTAATGGCCCGCTATTCTACGAACCGCATCAGAAGCCATGCCAACATACGCTTTTCCATTATGCAGATTCCGTATTAAATAAACGCATGAAGGTTCTATATCGGTAGATATATCTTCAATCCTGATTTCATTCACCTTATTCGAAATCTTCATCGTAAACGATCACCTCTTCCACCTTGCACTGTAGGCGTTTGCATATCCGTTCCACTACATCAAGACTTACCTTCTGATTTTTTCCCATCTTCGCAAGTGTACCTCTGCTGACCGTTCCGTCCTCAACTAAATCCATTTTCTTCATATCCTTATCAATCAAAGTCTTCCAAAGTGGTTTGTATGTAATCATAATCATCACCTCTTTTATATCTTATCAAAGTTCATTCTCAACGTCAAGAAAAAGTTCTAATTTCTTGAAATTTTTTTCTATAAACTATTGACACTCGCTGTGCATATGGTAATATGTATATAACAAGAACGCAGAACAAAATTCTAATATATCAAAACTTTTAGGAGGGCAAACACATGTTGAAAAATCAGAAATTCGGAGTAGAAGTAGAAATGACAGGTATCACAAGAGAAAAGGCAGCTGCCATTGTTGCAGAAGTTCTCGGGACCACGGCATCCAGACCAGACAGCACTTGCTATCAAACTCGTATTATTGCTGACCAGGCGGCACGCAAATGGAAAGTTATGAGAGATTCCTCAATTACTTCAATCAGGAATGATGGCAGTGATTCTCCAATGGATGAGTATAAGGTAGAATTCGTAACACCGCCCCTGGGATATGATGACATAGAGCTTTTGCAGAATATCATCAGAAAATTACGTGAAAACGGAGCAAAATCTCATAGCAGCTGTGGCATCCATATCCATGTAGACGGAGCGAATCATAATGCGAATTCTCTTCGGAGGCTGGTAAACTTTATGACTTCCCGGCAGGATCTGATTTATGAAGCACTCGAAATCGGAAATCGTGCAGACCACTGGTGTCACAAATTGAATTCCGCTCTCCTTGTCGAAATGAAAAAGGACAAAAACCTTTCAAAAGAAAAGGCTGAGCAGATTTGGTACAGCAGTGCGAATGACGGATATTGCGGCGGTGTTAGCCATGAACACTATAACAGCACCCGCTATCACGGTGTCAACCTCCACAGCTACTTCTCCAAAGGGACTGTAGAATTCAGACTTTTCAACAGCACCCTCCATGCCGGGAAAATCAAGGCCTACATTCAGTTTTGCTTAGCCGTATCCGCATGGGCCATCACATCACAGGAAAAAATCGTATTCCGCTCCATGGCCGGATATACAGCCGAGAAAAAAGTTACCATTATGAGGAATATCCTCACTCATCGGCTCGGCCTGTATGGAGACGAATTCAAGACTTGCCGGCTGCACCTTATGACACCTTTAAAGAAAGCCGCTGGCATGACTTGCAGGGCTGCTTAATATACATGCTGACCTATCGGCATGACGGGGAGAACGGAGGAATATATGAAACCGAGGCTCAAATTATCAGACAGACAGTTTGAAGCGCTTGACATTGAAACTCGCCGGAGCATGATATATCAGTTGATGTTCATTGATACACCGAGATATCAGTATTGCATCGGCGCAAACGGCCAGTGGTGGATCATGGTTAGATACAAACGGGAATATACCGGAAAAATTGACAACGACAGTTTAATGGTGGTCGATGCGTGGTTATAAAGAGGAGGAAAATATCATGAGGAAATTATACATTGCATACGGAAGCAACCTTAACCTGGCCCAAATGGCCGCTAGATGTCCCTCTGCGAGCGTTTATGCAAAGGGAGTATTAAACAACTGGGAGCTGGTCTACAGAGGCCGTAAGGCGAACTCACACGCCACAATTATAAGAAAGCAGGGCTCCACCGTACCGGTCCTTGTATGGGAAATTCAGCCAGCAGATGAATACCACCTCGATATATACGAGGGATATCCTCGCTACTATTTTAAGAAAGATATCATGGTAACGATTGCCGGGAGGAAAAAGAAAGCTATGGTCTATATCATGGATGAAAGGCAACTCCCTGGCCGGCCTTCCTCCCAATATGTCAAAACCATCCTCCAGGGGTATGTGGACAATGATATGGATATCAGTGTCCTCAAAAAATCTTTGGAAGTAAATTCCATTGAATGTGCATAAATTTTGTGATATAAAAAAAGACGTTCGATCCGTGAACGTCTTTCTTTATGACAGCAGTGTTGCAGCACTATCTGTCAGATGTTGATGAAATCAGAGAGCCGTTCTTGGTATGTAGGACTTTTGGGCTTCCATCCGGCACCCGCACAATCAATTCATCGAGTTTACAGTCCAGGGCTTCACAAATGAGATCTAAATGTTCCAGATTCACCCTGTCAACCAACTCATGGTACAATTCGTTGATTGTGTTCGGCCGGATGCCAGTGGCCCTTGCCAAGTCTGCCTGCGTCCACCTGAGTTCACCGAGCTTAGTAGATAGTAAAATTCTTATCATACGTCGCCGCTCCTTCCGCTATAAAATATCATTTTTCGACACACTCATGTGCCTTTTGTTATTTTATAGCGGTTTGAGTTATATCCTATCATATACCGATAAGCGGAGCGGCATCCGGTCAGCTCAATGTCTTCCCATATTCTTCATCAAGGGCGATCCACCCATCTTCATTAGCCTCGTAGGATTTCAGCAATCCCCAGAGCTTCGCCCCCGGCCCGTCTTTGGTCTTTACGATAGTGAAAGTACCTTCGCCGGTATGGACAGCCTGGCCATTCTTTTTGTGATAATCAAAAGTGGTTCCTGGCCCTTTCCGGATCCGTAAATCAGAAATGGCTACCTGGAACTTAAACTCCCGATCCATTACAGCAGAAGATATGCGCGGGTATACTTCATTTCCGGAATCGTCAAATACTTTATACCCGCTGTTCTGCTTGCAGAGTTCGATGGCGTTGCTCTGATCCTTAAATGCGCCGATCTGGCTCCCGGAGTCTGCCCAGTTCATGCGGACACGGTAATACCCTGTTCCGGCCGTACTCGCTTTCTGCTCTTCCGTTGCCTTAAAAGAAACATAATCAGGGATAGCAGTGATAAATAAACCGCTTTCCAACTTATACCACTTCTCGTCTGCAGAGACACCGACAACAGCAAAGGTCCCCGCATGCACAATCTGATCCACCTCTGCTGTGATGCTCGGAGCCTTTCTGATATTCAGCCCATCGGCGCCGTTGTAGATGACTGTCACGGAGCCAGTTAAGGCATTGATCTTCTGCCTGCTGGTATCATCGCTCGCATTATCCACAGGAGCAGAGGGTACGGTCGTGACATTCTCGCCGGCCATTGCCCTTTTAACGTCCTTCCGGAACTGATTCATGGAAAGACCATATCTGTTCCAAATATGCTCTACATCACCATGATTGGAGGCAATGCCCTTTACATTGCCCTCGTGATGGCTCATAAGCACATTGCTGTCCTCCGGGTTGAATCCAAACTTCCTGCAGATATGCGCAAAGAACTGTACTGCATTGGCATATGTGGCCAGTACATGGGATTTGGTATTCGCGCCATTTCCCGTCTCGATCCAGTTGGCGCCGCCGGTATATTTGATCGAGGCCGGCTCCGTCATCTCGATGCTGATCAGACTATTGTTTCCGCTGCCTTTACGGCCGCTTCCGCAATGCCACCCTTTCATGTTCCAGGGGAGCAGCTGGTATACAACGGCATCCTTCCCCACCACGGCATGAACGCACACCGAAGCGCCGCTGCGCTGCCAGTTTTTCACAAAGACCAGAGGATCCGGCTGCGGACACCCGACGCTATGAAGCATTCCGCCTTTGGGAGCAATGCTGACGCCCGCTTTGTAGCACGGATTCTGTGTTGCCATTTTTTCGATAATAGTAATGCTCATTTTTCCCTCGCTTTCTACAGTGCCGGCCACTGCATCATACTTTGTAAGGCAATACCTCTCGATGATGCTGCACACCTTAGACACATACGATACATCTGTGGCATAGCCGCCGTCCTTAATGATCTGAATAGCCGTTTTATAGTCCCTTTCCCCTTTCAGGCCGGCATATCGCAGCTTATTTCCATTCATGGCACCATTCAAATAGTAGGAATGATCCCTCACGCTTGATTCCATATCCGGGTACCTTCTGAAATCTGCCGTGACAGTATATTCTCTCCCGTCAGGATCCTGCTCCTTTGTCTGCTTGGTATATTTAGAGACGCCATCCCACGTACTGCCCCAGGTGTTCCCGCTTAAAGAACACTTCATGCCGAAAAAATTATTGGCATTTCGGGCAAGCTCGGTCGTCCCATATCCTGATTCCAAAATTGCCTGCGCAATAGAAACGGAGGCGAGTATTCCGCTCGCCTCCATATCTTTTACAGCGCATTCACTTACTGCCTGAATAAATTCCTGCTCTGACATATTTTCACCTATCCTTTTGTTCTGTAGAATCGTTTCCAGATATCGATCAGGTAATCCCAGCCTTTGCAGCAGATAATCGCCACCAGGAAGGCCGCAAAGATAACCGCCACCAGGTAATACCAGACGAATGCAATCCCCGCATATGAGATATATGCAAAGAATGCGATTGTGCAGATGATAATCGACAGGACCAGCACCTGGAGAGACGTAGGAATCTTGTTAAGGATTCCAATCTCCTTTGTAAATTCCGTGATCACAGAGATAAGGGTGCAGATGACCGCCACCACAACCAAAATCACCGATGCGTTCGAGATAGTAAATTCCATGTTCATAAATATCCTCCTGTTTGATAAGTTAATAGATTTCATGTACGCTTTGCTCTACAAAAAAGTCCTTCTGCTCATGCTTGATTTTCCGGGCATATTCCAGAGCCGCATGCATATCGCCATTGCAATGCGCATCTGGAATCCTGGATACGGCTTCTGCTGTCGCTTCCCCCAGGGCGATTGCCGCTCCAATGCTTTTTACCATGAGTATCTCGTTCTTTTCTCTGGCAGCCTCCTTTTCATCCTGCCTTTTTTCCCGCTTCTCTAAATGTTTTTGCAGCATCCAAAAGCAAAAACCTGTAAACGCTGACGGAATACTCATGGCCACAATCAAAGCCATCGGATCCATTGTCCTCACCTCCCCTCTATAAAAAATTGCATTAAAAAAGAGCCTTACGGCTCTAATTCAGCACTGGTTTCTTTATACTGCTCCATAACCTCCCGGACGATTGCCATATCCTCTTCCAGCTTTTTATCTGTAAACGCCTGGTCATTCTGTAAGAGTTTCAAGTCCGTCGCCTGCCTGGCAACAATTTTCCCCAGTCGGTATATGATTTCATCCTGTTTTTCCACCATATCCATATAGAGATCCAGAAGTTCTAAAAAATTATCTTCATCCATATGAAGTACCATTCCTTTCTACTGAATTAGCCCCCGACTTTACAGTTACAGCCCCTGCTCTGCAGCATCAATTTCCTGCTGGAGTTCGTTGATCCTGTCCCTGACCTCCTGCCGGGCACCCATCAGAGCTTTTGTGTCATATGGATCCGCTTCCTCTCTCATGCGGGCCTCATAAGTCTTGGTAATCTTCCAGTCCCCAATATCACTCTGGGTGCTGGAAAGTTGGCTCATAAGGTTGATGATCTCCTGCTGTTTTTCCTGAACTTCTTCCGGCGTCAATGTCTTCTTTAATTCCATACTAAAATCCTCCTATCAATGTCTTAAAAAGTTTATCCAGTTCTCCGATGCTGCGGTAATTATCATAATGAACCGCATTCCCACGCCAACTTCTATAATGATGTACCGCTTCGACCCTTGACATTTTTCCTTCTGCAATGAGAGCTGCATGTTTTTTGATTCTTATGCGCTCTCTCACAATCGTATCATGATGGAGCAGCCGATACAGTTTTCCGGATTCCGTCAGCCGATATTTTACTTTCAGCCAAACAAAAGGCCTATTCAGCGGAACAATCTGCGTCTTTCTTTGGTTTATAAATAACCCTGCTTCAGATGCGATATGCTCCAAATCAGCCCTATTCTGCTTCAGCCGCTCCTTGTCATCATTGATATTATTGATATCGTCCATGTATCGTCCATAATATTTTTCGCCCCTGACAATTTTAAAGTAATTATCTATGGCATGGGGATAATACACACCACCTGACTGAGATGTCTCCGAACCAATATTCAACGACTTATGCAGTAGCTTCTCCCCCGGCCCCTGATAATTCATATGTTCAAGGGAATTATACGGTACAGACATGGCTGCGGCATATTCTTCATCATCCATATAGGACACATCGGGAGCAAAAGCATCTATGAGCAGATCCGTCAGGGCATTTTCCTCCGGAAAATCCGTAAACTCGTGAAACTGCCCCTTCAATTCTTCATGCGGTACATTATCGAAAAATTTCGTAAAGTCAGCAAACAACGCATACCCGCCATTATAGGGCTTCAGACCTTTCTCTACCCTCTCGCGATAATGCTTATGGATATGGGTTTCAAAGCGCTGTCTCGCAAAATCATTGCCTCTGCCCTGGATGGATGCGCCGTTGTCATAGATTATGCGCCTGTGGATCTCCGGTAAGAGGATCTGCTGGTTATGGGCTTTTGCCACAACACGATCCTCTATCGCCGGAGCCTTCACAGGCCTTACCTTGCCTCGTTCAGACAGTATAAATTCTTTGCATTTTGATGGGTGGTAAGCGCCACTCTCGATGCTCTGCTTTATTTCCAACGTCTTGAGCATTACATTGGCCTCATACCTTTGGGTGGACGCTTTCCAATCGCTCCCGCTCCTGCATTGATCAAACGCATTTAGCAACACGTTCATATCTGCCACTCTGTTCATATTCATTACCTACAAAATTTAAACCCTGTTTACAGCGGACAACTGTCGTAACAGGCCGCATCATGGGACATATTCGCCCTAAGGCAGGACACGCACTCCTTCCAATCCGCACACCTGGGGAATCTTCCCTCTATAATGGGCGCGCTTGAAATCGGGGGCAAACCACATTCACGTTCGAGGCGTTGCCGTTGTTCGGATTGCCGTTAGCGTTCACATTGCAGAAGTTCGTCGAATTGCAGACCGACCGCAACCACCGGTTGAAGCGACTATATAGTGTGTGCCCTATGGATTTATTTCCTTATCTTGGCCAACGTCTTATTGTCAGCGGTACGCACACCTTTTACAAGTGCGATTTCCCGCTGTATTCGGATCAGATACCGTTCATATTTATTGGCATCTACTGGAAGCGTCTGCCTGATATAATCCATCCAGCTTGTCAGCTGATAGCAATTTCCTATAGCCTGGTTCAAATATCCTCGCCGCTGCGAATACTCTGCTTCCTTCGTAATATATATACTGTTGGCATAATACAGATTGTTCAGCAGATTCTCCAAAATCCTAAGAACAGCGCTTCTGAAATAGGATATGAGCCACTCCGGGTACTGCTCCAGCTCCGTCACATCGTATGTGGCATTATTGATGATGGTATCTATCTTCTGACAGTCCTCAGCTGTCATGCCGTACCGTTTTTTCATCCACTCCAATTCTTCCTTTGACGGTTCATCCAGCCTCACCTCCTTCAAGTGTTTTCTTATCCGGGACTTCACGCCAAAATCCCGAAGTAAGAGTTCTGTCATTTCCCGGCGTAAACTCAAGGCATTATGCAGAAATTCCATCGGGCTCTCAGATCTCTTGTGTTTCGGTACACTCATATTACTTTCTCCTCAAAATCCAAAAATCCCAAATGCGGCGACCGGCCTTACGGCCGGGACTATATCACGGCCCACAAGGGGCCGTGATTATCCGATTGCGAAGCGGGGGCAAACCACAATCACGCCCGAGGCGCTGCCGCCGGTCGGATTGCCGCGAGCGGCCACAAGGCAGAAGTACGTCGAATGGCAGACCGACCGCAACCACCGGTGGAAGCGACGGTTCATGATCTTATCAATTTTCATACCCGGAAGCTGCTGATCCAGCCCGATATTGTCATAGGCACTGGACGAAAACGGTGTGGCCCCATAAGCCTCCAATTCCGTCATAAGGATTGCTTTCTGGTCGCTCCACTCCCCAGCTGTGGATCCTCCTTGCCATCCCAAACCGCCACGACTGGCAACGGTAGTAGTTACTGTATTCGTGATATATTCTCTTGTCTGCAGGACATGGGATGCCCCAAAAGCACTTTCTAGGGCTGTGACTACAGCCGGCATGACCGTCTTATTCATGTAGCTGTCTCTATATCCGCCCGTAGTGATATTGGTGGCGTTCATATAGGCGCTTCCGAGGCCATCCAACGGCATCATAACAAGGTGCGGCCTGTTCTGCAGTTTGGGTGTATCTCCGTGGTTATTCAGGGAATTGATTCCCAGGACCACATACTGCGTCTTTGCCTTGGCTGCAAAATTCGTAACGGAAATCGCCGGCGTATCTCTCTCAATGATGTCCCCAACGAATATATCCGAGAAATCTTTCGCCTGCACCATCTCTATAATTTCATCATAACTATAGAAATCTGTGAGCACCTTCCCTCCACGATAAATCTGGTTATGTGCCTCCGGCTCTCCGCCAGTCAAGAAATTAAACATATCTCTCGCAAAGTCCTCAGCCTTGATGATCTTATCCCCATTTTCCGTCACGATGTGTAAAAAACTGCCGCCTCCCGGAACGGAAGTCAGCTTTTCTAAATTCATAAATAACTGATCCATTTTCTCCTCCTACTTAAACTGAATTTTCTTCAACGCTTTGAAACCGTCACCATTTACAGAAACAAATCGATCTCCAGCACCTGTCACCAGCTCTGATATAACATTGCCGGTCACGAGCATTTCCTCAAGGGAAGATATCACAGCCTCCTGCTGCACTATTGTGCCTCTCAGGCCCTCTATCTCTCCCAATGCGCTTGTCTGCTGCCAGCAGATAGGATTCCATTCTCCGGTTGTTTCCTGCACGCATTTGTAGAGCGTATTCTGGTATAGGCAATAATCCCCCACCTGATAGGACACCTCCGGATTATAATCTTCCGTAGACACTGCGCTCTGTTTCAACTGCTCAATCGACTGGCGATTACAGAGTGTATTCTGAAATATCTGAATCGGTGCCGTATTGACAATATCGGCATGAGCCGGATCAGAGGTTTCTGTAATTTTTAGTGCTTCAGAAAAAATAGGAGTATTGTTTGTGTAATCTTTCATTACATCCTCCTCAATATAACACATTTTGTTAGCGTCTTAATTTTCATGTTACAAAATAACGAAATACGTTATTTTCAGAGCCTAAAACTTATCCAGGATTTCAAATACCATCTCCATATCCCCATCCTTTCCTTTATTTGAAAACGCCTTTATCGCCAGCAGATCTCCGTCTTCATCATACAAAGCGACCTCATTGATCGTCTGGCCTGCCAGAGTTTCCTTCGCCAGCGTGGTTACATACATTGCACTGATTTCATCCGGCTGCAAAGTCACATCATCTATCGGCTGCCGGTGCAATTCATGCTGTAGGGACACATCCGTGGCCAAGGGCGTCCTAATTGCCGATCCGCTGGCTGCCCCATCACCGAACGCCATGCCTATCGTCTTCGGAAGAGCCGTTATCAGCCCGGCCCTTGCCTGCACGATTTTCTTCTTTGCGATATTGGTAACTATACTGTCCGACATCTAAATTTCCTCCTTCCATTCTGCCGCATTCAGTGTCGTACTTCCGTCAAGAAAAATACTCCCATCCAAATAATTAAGGTTCTTTTTTATCAGGATGGATTCAGCTTCAACGGATTCTTCCTGCACAACTTCAAGCCTGTGCCGGTCCCTTACCGGGAACAATTCAAGCTGGCTCCCCAGCAGAAAGCTTCCATCAAAAGCAGCGGTGCCATTCAGGTATGTAATGCCGCCATTGCTATACAGATAAAAATCCATCCTGTGGAGCATCCGTTCCACCGTCACGGTGTTTGCAAGCTGGACCACTATGTCAAGCCCTTCTGAACCATGATAAATAATCTCGATATGAGCCGGTACCTTCCCTTTGATAAGACTACGAATATCCTCCATATACTTATTCGGATTATCCTTAAATGTCATATTGATATACAATTTGGCGCCCGACAATTCAATGTCGCACTCGCAGTCCACAAATTGTCTCACAATCGCTTTAATCTTATCTGCAGAAAGTTTCCCGGAACCTATCAGCAATGCATTGATATAGGCTTTCCTCTCTTCCAGCGTTTTGTTTGCATCTTTCATAATTCCCAGAAACACCTCGTATCTGGTAAGTGCTTCATCATCCATATATTTCAGGAACTGAAACGCCACCATATCTTCCATATCCTGGGCCATAAGATCGATAATCCAGCCGGCCAGCCGAAACACCGCATCCATTTCTTTGATTCTCCTGTAATAGCGCGGACTGTAGGACGCGATTTCTTCATATCCGCTCCGCTGCTGGTTATTATATACAAGCATACGCATCCCCCCTATCTGTTCAAAACTGCCGCTTCGTTCATTGTCAGTTCGCCGAGGACAGGGACATTATCCGCTTCAATATTTACATTTTCAGACAGTCCATTTAGCGTAAGATTTGCCAAATCCTTAATTCCTGCCGTATTTGCTAAAATACCAATCACCTTCATATACTGCGCCACCATATTCTCTTCATCGGGAGTATCCAGGGCAATATCCTTCATATAGCGAATCAGTTCCTGACGGACCGTTTCTTTCGTACTCTCCAGTGAATATCCAGATGCAATAACCACATCAAAAGAAATATTAACCGCCT
>VSOB01000078.1 GCA_009774625.1 Lachnospiraceae bacterium | reverse complement strand
ATATGAGTTATAACTCCTGGGGACGAGTGTTCGAATCCCTCCGTCTCCGCGCAAAAGCCCTCAGGTATTTTTTCCTGTGGGCTTTTCGTATATATTTATATTATATATAATTATAATACTATCATTTTCCCTCTAAAGGTCAGCAGGATATTTTTTCAAAATCAATATGGTGCTGATCAGGTCCAAAACTGATATGAGCTGCAAAATATAATGAATCCATGCCGGTCTTTTCTCATATCCCGGCAGTCTGCTCAGATATCTGACCACACAGACTCCAAAAATGCCGCTCTGGACAATCATGGAACAGGTAAAAAACACCGGAATCGGCACAAACAAAACCAGGATGCCCCTGGATGCCCCGATCAACACAAACCAGATTATAAAACTGTACAGAAAATTCAGAATATAAAATGGGACGGACCGCAGCTTCAATAGTTTCCAGCCCTGTATCAATTTCCCATAGTCTCCGCTTCTGTAGGCGCATATGGCCATACCTGCGCTGATCCATCCAAGAAAATGAACCGCCCCCACCATGAGAAAATATCCTGCCAACAGCAAGAAACTGATTCCGCCATGTTCATATCTGGCGGCAAAAAACACCCCGATCGGAACAGCAATACTCAATACGATATGAACATACATTCCCGTCAAAAAAAGAACTGCTGATTTCACTCTTTTTTCCCCTTTTATTCCTATCCTCCTGTCAGGAACCCCCGATCTTTTTTACTTCCAGAACATCTCCGGAAACTTCAAATCTGCAGATGCAGGGCCTGGTCTGGTTTTTCAGCACCAAAGTATACCAGGCACCGTCAAACCGTGAAATATAATAAGGCGCACCATCCCCGCCAAACAAACCGTTCAAGTCCTCATACCTGCCTTCCGACAATGCCTGAAAACTCTCTGTCCGGATGATCGTGGCACAGTCCTGATTCCATGCCTGATCGGTGGAAACCGTAATATAATACCGGTTTTCAATCCCGGTAATCTGTACAATACCTGCCAGAGAAGGCGGCACAGGATACACGGCCAGCACCTGCATGGTATGCTTGTCTGCCACATAGATACAACTCTGCACCACACAGGGCAGATAGATCAGATCTCCCTCAATGGTAAAAGAACGGACATAGCTTCCCATCAGTTCGGGCACAGCCAATATCTGCTCCAGACATACCCAGGTACTCCCTTCCATTCTCCGGAACAGATACATCTCCCCTGTCATGGAACTCCATACATAAAATCTTTCTTCTGCACGGTCATAGACCACATAATGAGGACGTTCACCGATTGATTCAAAAATCTGCTGTTCCTGAAATCCGTCCGCTCTCTTCCGATAACTGATCACCCGGTGATTCTCTGTATCTGCAACCAGATAGACCGTACCGTCTCCCGCCACTGCATGCGGCCCCGACAGGTTGCCTGCCATAATGCTCCACTGCCCCAATGGCGCCCCGATACTTTTACTGTAAATTACCTGATTATGACCGCTGTCCACAATAAAATAGGTATCGCCGATCTTACTCACCTGTGCCGGAGCCTGCAGCTCGTTGTAACTGTTCAGCCGACTCGCCGGATAAAACATCTCCGCTCTGACCACAGACAAAGAGGGCGGAAACAGCATCAGCGACAGTACCAACAGAGCTATTGCAATTCCTTTTATTCCATTCCTTTTTTTCTGCATGCAGTTCATAGACCTCTGTTATCTTTTGCCTGACCGCCAAACAGTTCCTGCTTTTGAAAAAGCGTCCTTTTGAATCAAACAAAAGGACGCCTGATATACACACAAAGCCGTGCGCACTGCTTCGGACCATGCTCATACACGTTACCTTTACAGTTAACTCCGCCCAGGCACCCTCACGGCACCCGGATGGTTCTGCTTAGTGCTGCTTTGTTCCCAACCTGACACGGTTCACAGATATCCGTCGCGTAAGACCCGGACTTCAATGCCACTTATAAAGGGCAGCTATACAAGGCATGGCTCTCAGTCAGCGCATCACCCCTGCTATGGCGGACTGCAGGTACAGGGTACCGCCACCACCCCGGCTGCACGGCGTATTAAGTATACTTGTTTTCCCGGATAAAGTCAAGAATCTGACGACGTATCTTTGCATTTTTCACTTTGGCAGAACCGTTCTTCCTTCTCTCTCTTATTCCTGACACGCAGCCGTTTGAAAAAGTCGGTCAGTACTATGCTACATTCCTCACCCAGGATTCCTTCCGTGATTTCTACCTGATGGTTAAAGGCCGGCTCCTGCAGAATATTCAAAACCGAGCCTCCGCATCCTGCCTTTGGATTTCTGCAGCCCATTACCACATGGGGAATACGGGCCTGCACGATAGCGCCGGCACACATCTGACAGGGTTCCAGCGTCACATACAAAGTGCAGTTTTCCAGCCGCCAGTCTCCCACTGCCTTACTGGCCTTTCGTATCGCCGTAATCTCCGCATGAGCCAGCGTGCTCTTATCCGTATTTCTCCGGTTATAGCCCCTCCCGATGATCTTCTCCCCACAGACAATCACACAGCCGATCGGCACTTCGCCCAGCACATCCGCTTTCCTGGCCTGTTTCAACGCTTCCTTCATATATTTTTCATGCTCTGTCATCCTGTCCACCCCTGTTGTCGTCCGATTCCATTTCCCGCTCCGCCATCGTTTTACTGTGCATCTTTCGTTCCTGTATAAACAGTTCCCGATACTGAGACGGCGTACACTCCATTTGTTTTTTAAATGTTTTGGCGAAATAACTGCTTCCGCCAAAGCCGCAGTCATAAGCGATTTCCGTCACTGCCCTGTCTGTCTCCCGCAGCTCCTCCGCCGCCCGCCGGATCCGATACTCCAGAAGATAGGAAAAGGGCGTGGTATTCAGATTCCGCTGAAAGCACCGCAGGCATTCACGCTCACTGATACTGGCAGCCTCCGCAATCTGTTCCAGAGAGATTCTCTCCCTGTAATGCTCCCTGATATAAGTCATCATCCTTTTGATCCGCTCTTCGCTCTGACTTGCCGTTACCTTTCCGGAGCTGAGAATCTCCGCCGCCTCCCGGCACAAAAGCCCCCAGGCACTGGACAGATCATTTCTGACCGTGATCTCATAGCCGTATTCCGCCAGTTCCGTCGCATCATACGAGTGCCGCATCAGCTCCAATATCCTGCGCTGATTGGGGCTGGACGGATAAAATACCATTGCTTCCAGCTCCCTGCATTCCACCAACGGCATAATGTACTTTTGCTCAAAAATGCTGCCCGGAAATCCGGATAAAAGCGACAAATCAAACAGTTGGTTCAGCATGATCGGCGCCGGTCCGGCCAGCGGCTCTTTATAATGCAGCACATTGGAATTGATAAAAGCGCCTTCCCCCGTATGCACAGTAAACGAATGACGATTGGTATCCAGACGGATCCCGCCCTGCAGCGCCCAGATAAATTCCACATCAGGATGCCAGTGCCAGGGCACATAACCGCCCGGATGCATTGTCACATCCTCATAACAGGCAAAATGAGGAAATCCCGCCGTAGGCCGTTCCACCTGCTCTTCCAGATTCTCATTGATTTTCAGCGCCGATACAATCATATCGCCAAACCCCTTTTATATTGTCCATATCCTTATACTTTTTGTCTGTATATTGATTTTTTCCCCACTTATCTTTCGATATAATTATAACAGAAACAAAAACATACAACAATCTTAAACGGGAAATTACTTCCCTGCTGCAAAAAAGAAAGCATGCTTCACAAATTTTTTATTATCATAAGTAAAGGAGGTTTTTTTATGAAGCTTTATAACATCCGCAATACTCGTGAATTCGTTGAAAGACTGTCTGCCTGCACCGGCAGCGTGGAACTTGTGAATGACAACGGCAGACGCCTGCAGTTGAACGACAAAACAGGGAAAACACAGTGCTATCTTTTTCCTCAGATATACGGAGAGATCAAACAGATCGAACTGATCTTTGGAGATGCCGAAGATTGCCACAGAATGCTTTCCTGGCTGCTGAACAAAAGCAGCGCTGCCGTTTAAACACAGATTGTCCTGAAAAACTCTGGGAACACAGCTTTTCTTTTTCCTTTGCAAATGTTATACTATTCCTATCATTTTCAGACAGGTCATATCCGGCCTGTCTGAAATCTTGTAAATGGATTCAAAAATATTCCTATTTCAAACGCCATCTCAGAAAGGAACTTTTTTATGCAACTGATTCCTGCAGCCACCCAATCACAATACAGCCAAATCGAAGCGCTTTACCAAACTGCTTTTCCTGCCTGTGAACGGAAGCCGTTTTCTCTGATACTGGAAAAACAGACAGCCGGGCAGGTTGATCTCTTCTATCTGGAACAGGATGCTTTGTTTTCCGGCCTGGCGATCACGATGAAACATCAGGATCTTGTCCTGCTGGATTATTTTGCCATTACCGCCGTGCGGCGGCAAAAAGGTCTGGGCTGCCGCGCACTCAATACTTTGTTTGAACACTATCAGGGAAACCGGTTTTTTCTGGAAATTGAAAGTACACAGGAGGAAGCGGATAACAAAGCACAGCGGCGGCTGCGCAAACAATTTTATCTGAGAAACAAAATGACAGAACTTGGATTATATGCCAATGTATTTGGCACAGAGATGGAGCTGCTTTCTTATCAGTCCCTTCTTACCTACGAAGAATATATCAGTGTCTATCAGGCTGTTTACGGACCGGAAAAGGCAGCCTGTATCAAAAGGCTGCCCTGATTAACCGATTCCTATATTTCCACCTTACGCATATAATAGCCGAACGCTCCTGTTTCGATATTGCCAGCCCGTCTGCCTGCATCTCCTGCAGCAGCGCGGGGCCGAATTCCCCGCTCTGACAGGGCAAAGCCTTCAAATCCAAACATCACTGCCACCTTTTTTTCCCGTTCCAGATAGGCTCCCGGAGCTCCTATGTAAAATACCTCATCATTTTGATCCCCTGATTTTCCCAATATAACATGATGATAATTATAAAAACTGTGCAAAAGAAAGCTGTTACTGACAAGATTCTGATATTCTTTCCGCAAAATCACAAAATCTTTCGGTGCAATGGAAATATACTCTTCATCCGCTCCAAACGGATGACACACCGGATACAGACAGCAAAGCTGTTTCCATTTATCTTCATGCAGCCTTTCCTGCAGCGGCATTTCTTCTCTGTTGCTTTTATAGGGTATCCCTACCTCTCTGACCTCCATCTGAGACTTATGAAGAACAGTTTCCATCTTTTTGCTCTCTTTTTCCACAGCCGTTTCCTGAAACTGCGCCCCGACCGACACTGCCGCCTCCTGTTCTGTCTCTTCCGGTTCTGCCTGATACCTGTTTTCTTCTATCGGCCCTTTGTCATATGGACTTTCCTTGTAGCTTCCTTCCTCCTGAGACCCCATCGTTTTCGGGTTCTGTTCCTCCTTGTTGACTGCTGTCTTGCTGTCGAACGATGTTTCCTGTGGTATCCTCAGCTCTTTCCCGGTCACCGCTTCCTGCACATGTACTGTCTCTTTCCTGTCCACTGCCTCCTGTACCATATCGGCTACCTGCCTGATCACCGGCCCTTGTCGAACCTCTGCCCTCTGTCCCGTCGCCGGTTTCTGCGATCTATCTGCTATCTGTTCCATCATCGGCTCCTGGCTCATATCTGCTTTCTGCCCCATCACCGATTCCTTACGCATATCTGCTTTCTGCTCCGCTACCGGCTCCTGCGCTGTATCCGGTTCTTTCCAGGCCGCCGGTTCCTGCCGCATATTTGATTCTTTTCTGGCTACCGGCTCCTGTAAAATCTCACTACTTTCTCTGGTTATCTGTCCATGCAGGGCTGCATATTCTCCGTCAAACCCTCTGCGCTCTGTATCCGCTCCAGTCTCCGGCTCTGCCGATGTCCTCCGATATTGCTGCGGCACTTCTCCCCAGCTCCATTCAGTTTCACAATATTTGTTTTCATCAATGTGAATATGTAATCCGGTCATCTCAAAGACAGAGAGTCCCCGGCCATCCATATCACTGCTGTGAAAACAGGCATTGTAATAGCCTGTCCCTTTGTCCAGAACAAACCTTCCTAACTGACTTCTTTCCCCGCCTGTCGCATAAATCTCACACATACAGCTTTCTGCAGTTCCCAGCCCTTTGATATGTATTTCTACGGTAACTTCCTGATCCTTTACCAGAATCCTGCTGTGACCACAGTTTTTTTTCTTTTCTCCAAACTCATAATAAGCAAAATAGGAAATTAATTTTTTGAAATAAAACAACCCTGTCCCTCCAGTCGTAAGTCATACCTACAACCAGTATATTCAGGGACAGGGTCCGTTAGACCAGTAAATTTGAATTGTCAGGAATTTTTTAATTCCAGATGCTTCAGGTAGTTCACTACCATCAAAGCAATGTTAAATGTTAATGCATCCTCAAAGCTCCTCATATCCAGGCCGGTTACTTTCTGCACCTTTTCGATCCGGTACACCAGCGTATTTCTGTGTACAAAAAGCTGTCTGGAAGTTTCTGAAATATTCAGATTGTTCTGGAAAAATTTCTGGATGGTATTGAGAATTTCCTCATCAATCTCCGCCGGGATCTCGTCTCTTCCGAAAATCTCCCGAATGAAAATCCTGCACAAATTTTCCGGAAGCTGATAAATCAGCCTGCCAATGCCCAGCGCATGGTATGCGATCACATCTGTTTCCGCATAGAAAATCCTGCCTACATCCAATGCCATTTTAGCTTCTTTAAATGATTTGGAAACATCTTTCAGCTCGTAAATAATCGTACCAAACGATACCTTTACATTGACCATTGCTTCCGCATTGACCATATCCACGATCATCTCCGCAACGCTCCGCAGCTCCTGATAGCCTTCTTCTTCGCCCAGAGACTTGATCAGGATGATGTTTCTCTCCTCCACAGCAGTCAGGTAATCTCCGTTATAGGTAAAAAACAGTCCCCTGAGCAGCTCCATGATTTCCGCATCATTATCAGACGCTGTCTCCACCAGCAGCACAGCCCGCTTCCCTTCCGCAGGAATGTGCAGTTTCCTTGCCCGGTTATAAATATCCACCAGCAAAAGATTGTCCAGAATCAGATTCTGCAGAAAATTATCTTTGTCCAGCTTCGCCTTATAAGCTGTCATAAGCTGCCGAAGCTGACTTACCGCAATCTTCCCGACCATGTAGGCGTCCTCACCGCCTTTGGCAATTACCAGGTAAGTCACTTCTTCTGCTTCCATAACTTTAAAAAGATAGTATCCGTTTATTGCCTGACTGTCGGCGGCCGATTCTGCAAAGTCCAGAACCAGCGCCGCCGGTATGTCCATTGTTTCCATTGTGGATGCTGCTATCGTTCCCTGCAAATCCATCACACATAAATCTATTTTCGTAATACTTCTTAACTCATCTATGCTCCCCTGTATGGTTTGGTTAGATAGCATATCTCTCCTTAATTGGTGATCACTTTTTCGGTTTCTTTGTCAAATACATGCATCTTATCCACATCCAGTGCAAATCTTACCTTGCTTCCGCTTCTTGCAGAAGTACGGGCATCTACCCTTGCAGTAATCGGGAACTCACCCAGATCAAAATACAGATATACTTCAGCGCCAAGCAGCTCATATACATTGATGGTTGCATCAAACGCATTTTTCAGATGAGGTGCCATAGATGCGTCATATACATCTTCCGGACGGATACCCAGTGTAACAGCCTTGCCATTGTAACCGCCGTCAATCACCTTTTTAGCCTTTTCAGCCGGCAGTTCAATGGTCATGCCGGAAGTCTTGGCAAATGCCTTATCACCCTTTACTTCGATTTCTGCGCCGATAAAGTTCATCTGCGGAGAACCCATGAATCCTGCTACGAACAGATTCTGCGGTCTTTCATATAAATTCTGAGGGCTGTCTACCTGCTGAACGATACCATCTTTCATAACAACGATTCTTGTTCCCAGAGTCATAGCCTCTGTCTGGTCATGTGTTACATAAATAATGGTAGCGCCAAGTCTCTGATGCAGCTTTGCGATCTCGGTACGCATCTGTACACGGAGCTTTGCATCCAGGTTGGACAGCGGTTCGTCCATCAGGAATACTTTAGGATTACGTACAATCGCACGGCCCATTGCAACACGCTGTCTCTGACCACCGGAAAGAGCCTTCGGCTTACGCTCCAGAAGTTTCTCCAGATCCAGGATTCTGGCTGCTTCTTTTACCATTTTATCAATCTCATCCTTCGGTACCTTGCGCAGCTTCAGGCCGAAAGCCATATTGTCATAAACTGTCATATGAGGATACAATGCATAGTTCTGGAATACCATTGCAATATCTCTGTCTTTCGGCTCAACATCATTCACCAGTCTGCCGTCAATTTTCAGTTCACCAGAGGAGATGTCCTCCAGACCTGCAACCATACGAAGTGTAGTGGATTTACCGCATCCGGAAGGTCCTACGAAAATGATAAACTCTTTGTCCTCAATCTCAAGATTAAAATCTTTTACTGCCTCAAACCCGTTGGGATATTTCTTGCAAATATTCTTTAATGATAAACTTGCCACTTTTTCGTCCTCCTGTTTTTCATGGTTTACTGTGCAATTATGGTCACCTTTGACTTATTCTTAGTATAGATGGTGTTGCCATTTTGCGCCATACCACGATTTCACAAAGTTTTCCGAAAATTCTATACAGATTGACCAATTTCCTCCGAAGCCTCAGCATCCTGCGGTTCCAGCTTCTTAAAAATCCCGGAAAACAGGCAGGATGCTGTATAAACCGGCAGGGAAATGCCCACCAGAAAAATAATTGGCAGGATTCTGTAAAACAGCAGTGTATAGCCTGCTGCAAAAACACCATAGATCACAAGAATACACAAAGACTTGGGAAAATTCAAAATTCCCAGCAGACAGGCATTTTTAATGATATTTTTCAGACTGTTATCAAATCGGGCCAGAAGGGGAAACCAGTAAATACCGCCGCACAGATAAAAGAAAAACACAGCGCACACTCCGATCCGCATCACCGATGCCACCTGGCTGTCCATCATGGAAATAAAATAAAGGTCAGCCCAGGCCACTGCAAAAATCAGCAGCATCAGCAGCCAGAGCGCCGTAGCCTGAAAGAAATTTTCTTTCAGTGACTTAAAATAGCTTTTGGTCAAATAGCCTTCTTCCTCTCTTGCCAGTTTAATGGAAACATAATGCAATGCGGTGAGCGCTGCACCTGCCGTCACCACCGGAATGCAGCAAATCAGCGTCAGAAGGTTCAGCCAGACCAGATCTGCAACCCTGCCCAAAAATGACATAATCGGACTCTCTGAATTAAAAAAATCCCTCATTCCTCATCCCCCGCACTGCCGCCTACCAGGCGTTTGTATCTGTTGTTGATCCGCACATGCATTTCCAGGTATTCTTTGGTTTCTGTACGCAGCCTGTTATCAATCGTATCATAATTGCCCGTTACACCGCTGACTGCTTTTTTGTTCAGCCGCTTTCTCTGGGCCTGTACCTGCAGAATACTGAGAATTTCAGTACGGCTCAGCTTTCTTTTCATATTCAGTACGGAAGTTACATTATCTGCCACCTGCAGAATTGCCTGGGCCTCTGTAATCTTGTCTTCCTTCAGCCCCTCCGGATATCCGCTGCCATCCAGCATCTCATGGTGGGCCGCACAGATCTCCACAATATCCGGTACCAGAAAATATTTTTTCAACAGTGTTTTCCCGATTTCCACATGCTTTCTGTAGGCAGTCCGATCCTCTTCTGTAAATTTTCTGTTCCCTTTTAAAATCTCAGGATCTATGGCAAGCAGGCCGATGTCATGCAGCATGGCCGAATAATATAATTTATCCTTTTCCCGTCCGCTCAGCTCCATGCTCTCCGCAATCTCATCCACGATACAACTGCACATAATGGCTTCCAGCGTCCGCATCCTTCCCTTCAGACTGAAGCAGTGCATAATAAACCGGATGTAGTTTTCTTTTTCCTCATTGGTAAACAGGACATTCTCCATAAATTTCTGCAGTTCCTGCCTGTAAACTCCCGATTCCAGCTTATTCAGCATATTTTCCTGTCGGATACAGCGAAGCAGCAGCGTAACGGCCTCCGGAAGAAAACGATTTCCGGACTCCTCTTCAAACACTTTCGTATCCAGCGCCTCGCCATATTGACGGAACAGACTGTCCACTTCCTCCAGAAGATACAGATACATGGCAATCCTGCTGTACTCATAATTGGCTCTGCTGACTTTGGAATACGGCAGATGATGGTACATAATAATATCCGCTCTGGACCCGAAAGGTGATACCTGTTTTAAAAACAGAGCGCCATACACGGCATGTGCCGTTCCGCTTGTTTCCGTATCATAATCCAGATCATCAGTAATCTTATTGGTTCTGTATGCACCTATATCATGAATCATGGAAAGAAATACAAATTCGGCCGCCTCGTACTCATCATAGCCTCCTTTGCATTCCAACAGCTTCATCATCATATATGCGACTCTCATCCCATGAGTAATCGGTCTTTTATCTATCAGCCCCAGTGTATCACAGGCCAGATAACAGATATTGGTGCTGCTGATATAATCCATTGCCCGCACGGCATATCCCCCTCTTTTTGATCCTCTTATCGTACTTAACCTTATTACATGACAAATTCCATCGGCGTATACCGGATACCGTTCTGCTGCGTTTCCAGTCCGGTATCCCGAAATCCCAGTCTGTGATAAAATCCCACACCATAAGGAGACGCATTGACTGTAATTCTGGAGATCCCCGCCTCCGTCAGCAGATAGTTGCACAGATACTGCATCAACGACCTCCCCACGCCTTTTTTATGATACTGTTCATCCACAAACAAAAGAGAGACATGACCGCCGCTTCTGGCTGTAATCATCCCGACCATACGTTCTCCTTCCTTAGCAACAATCATTTCATAACTGCCCAGAAGAAACATACGGTACAGTGTATGATCCGTAATGAAATCCTGAAAACTTTTGATTCCTTCCGGCGTATAATCCTCCGCTTCGTATTTTAAGAATGTTTTCCATGCCAGTGCCATGGCATCCTGCCATTCATCCCGGTATGCAGGTCTGATTTTCCAGGAATGGATCTCCTTTTCCATCACGTCACCCCTAACCGTCCTTTTCTATCATCATATCGGATTTTGCGTATAAATACAAGTACCAGCTCACACCTGCCCCAGCTCTGTCTGTTTTGCCCTGTCAGTTTTTTTCCGGCAGCACTGCATTCACCAGCTCTTTTCCCGACTCCAGCGCATAAGCATTTTCCAGAGTAACCTGGGCGATCGCTTTTGTGGCTTCCCTGGTGAAAAATCCCATATGGGATGTGATGATGACATTGGGAAAGGAAGTAAGCCTGACCAGGTTCTCATCCATAATAATTTCATTGGAACGGTCCTCGTAGAATACCCCTTCTTCTTCCTCATATACGTCCAGGCCAACCCCTGCAAATTTCTTCTCCAGCAGTCCGTCTATCAGCGCTTCCGTATCAATCAGCGCACCTCTGGATGTATTGACCAGATAGACACCTTCCTTCATCATTTCGATGGTTTTCCGGTTCACCAGATGACGGGTATCCTCTGTCAGAGGACAATGCAGACTGATCACATCCGACCGCTTCATCAGCTCTTCCAGGGAAACATATGTGACATCCAGACGGGGATTGGGATAGGGATCATAGGCCAGTATCTGCATCTGGAACCCCTTGAGAATACGTATCATGGCCTGACCGATCTTTCCGGTCCCCACTATGCCTGCTGTTTTCTTATACAGATCCGTTCCCATAAACCCGTTAATGTTCATATTGAAATCCCTGGTCCGGGTATAGGCCCTGTGTGTAAAACGATTCACCGACAGCAGCAGCGCAGCAGCAAACTCCGCCACTGCTTCCGGGGAATAGCTTGGCACCCGCAGTACATGGACTTTACCCTCTGCCGCTTTGATATCCACATTGTTGTATCCGGCACAGCGCAGCAAAATTGCCCTGATCTGCATTTCCTGCATCTTTTTGATCATGGCAGCGTTCACATAATCATTGACAAAGATACAGACCGCATCATAACCTTTTGCCAGAAACAGTGTTTCTTCGTTGCACTGCATCTCCACAAAACGAATTTCAAAACCGTAATCTTTTGCCATCGGCTCAAACCAGTATCTGTCATAGGGTTTGGTATTATAGAACATGATTTTCATAAAATATCCTCTTTTCTGTTTATCGTTATGAATAGTATACGAT
>VSOB01000077.1 GCA_009774625.1 Lachnospiraceae bacterium | reverse complement strand
CGGGAGATCACCTGGGAGGAAATCACCTCAGAGCTGGCACAGCGGTAATGAAAACTACAGAAAAACCCGGCAGTTTTACAGAATTGTTTTGTCTGCCAAAAAATGTTACAAAATCTTTACAAATTATTATGGAAATGTTTCGGATTTTATAGTATACTGAGTACAATACGAATAGGAGGAATGAAATACATATGAAGAAATATCTGAAAAAGATAGCTGCGGTCTTGTGTGCGGCGGCGGTCCTTTCCAATATTCCGGCTGTCCCTGCAGAAGCGGCGGTTACCTCAGCACAGGCTATTGCCAAGGGTATCGATGTTTCCAAATATCAGGGCGCCATTGATTGGGCCAGTGTGGCAGCGCAGGGCTATACCTTTGCTTTTATCAAGCTGGGCAGCAGCAAAAGCGGCGTGGATCCTTATTTTGTCCCGAATATGGCGGGGGCCTCCGCTGTGGGTATGAGGACAGGGGCTTATGTGTATTCTTACGCGACAACGGTGGAAGGCGCGGTTGCGGAAGCGACAATGGCAGTCAATGCACTGCAGAATATGCCCATCTCGTTCCCTGTTGTGTTTGATATCGAAGATACCGTGCACAAACCTCTGACCCCGATGCAGCAGCAGGAAATCGTCAACGCGTTCTGTACGGTTGTGGAAAATGCCGGCTATTACCCTATGGTATACGCCAGCAAAAACTGGTTCCTGAACCGTCTGGGCCATACGGCTTATGATCAGTGGGTGGCGCAGTATGCAGATGCCTGCGACTATCCCCTTCCATTTGCAGTCTGGCAGGCAACCAGCAACGGTGCGGTACCGGGCATCGCCGGCAGAGTGGACATCAACTACCTGTACAAGGATTATTCTCAGGAAATCATCCAGACCGGATGGGTTGCGAGAAAAGGTTTCAACTATTTCTATGAGAACTGGCATATGAAAACCGGATGGATCAATTATGCAGATGCCGTATGGTACACCGATGCACAGGGACGTATGGTAACCGGCTGGCAGGATCTGGAAAACAACGGTACAAAACGTTATTTTGCGCCGGAAGGTCCTATGGCCATCGGTATTACCCCGGTGGGAGAGCATACGTATTACTTTGCGGCAGACGGTATCATGCAGACAGGCTGGCAGACCATCGGCGGTCTCAGATATCTGCTGAGTCCGGAAGGTATCATGCAGTTCGGCTGGTACAATGCGCCGGAAGGCACTTACTATTTTGCGGAAAACGGTGCGATGGCTACGGGCTGGCAGACGCTGGCGGATCAGAAAACCTATCATTTTGATGAGCAGAAAGGGATTCTTTCCACCGCAACCTTTGTTACCACCAATGGCATAAAGTTCTATGTGGATGTGGACGGCTCGATGGTACGCGGCTTTAAAAACATCAATGGCGGAAATTATTACTTCGCGCCGGATGGTGCAATGCAGACAGGTTTCTTCCCCATCGACGGAAACTATTATTATTTCAATGCAGAAGGGGTAATGCAGACAGGCTGGCAGACCATTGAAGGCCAGAAATTCTTCTTTGATCCGGCAACAGGTATCATGCAGACAGGCCTGATCAGTGACGGCACCAATCAGTACTATCTGGCACCCAACGGTGCGGCAACCATTGGCTGGCAGGATGTAAACGGCAAGAGATATCATTTTGATGAGACTACCAATGCCATGAGTGTCAATACACTCGTGACTACCAACGGAGTTACCTTCTTTGTCGGTATGGACGGAATCGTACAGACTGGCTGGCAGAATGTGGGTGGTGTACTTTACTACTTCCAGGAGGACGGCAGCATGGCAGTCAATGTAACACTTACCATTGAAGGCGTGCCGTATCAGTTTGACGGTAACGGCATCGGTACGGCTGTCATCGTACCGGCAGTGGATCCGTTGACAGGTTTACCGGAAGGGGTACCGGCTGTACCGGAAGCCGCGGTAACACCATAAAATAAAACTGCAAAATATTGTTATGATGCAAAAGCCGGAACAGGATTTGCCGGCAGTCAAAAGGGGATGTCTCTCAAAAGAGACGTCCCCTTTGTTATTACTCGCAGGATTTTCCTGTACAGAAGGCAGTGTGCTGTGTCCAGTTTCCCGGATTGGTATCATCCGGTGTCAGACCTGCCAGAATATCTTCATAATGTTTTAATTTGGCATCCATAAAGGCAGCAGTGGCCTTTGCTTCTTCTGCCTTTTTATAAGCCAGCTCTCTCTGTTTCAGGATGATCTGATATCTTGCGTTCAGATTTTCTTTTGATTCTTCCAGCCGGCACAGACGGCAGTATTCTTTCATATCTCTTATGGAAGCGCCGCATCTCTTCAGATAGGTGATGCCCTGCATCCAATGGACAGATTCTTCGTCAAATATCCTCCGGTTGCCGCTGTCTCTCCGGCATGGCAAAAGACCGACATCCGTATAATAGCGGACGGTATGCTCTGTGATTTGGAACATTTCTGCAAACTGCCTGAAGGTATAGTACATACAAACCTCCCTGTAAGATAGAATCTCAGCCCAAAGCGGATCTGCAAACCAAAAACAAGATGAAATTTCAAAAAGGTATTGACTTCGGGCTGCACGAAGTTGCTATACTTATTATAGTAGGAAGAATCTCTTCGTACAATATATCATTGAGAATAAGGAGAAATCAGGTATGGGTTATTTAGGTGAGGAAATCAAAAAACTGGGATTCGGGCTGATGCGTCTGCCTCAGAAAGACGGCGCCATTGATTTGGAGCAGGTCAAAGAAATGGTGGATTTATTTCTGGAGGCAGGTTTTACCTATTTTGATACGGCCTGGGCATATGCCGGAAGTGAGGATGCGATCCGTCAGGCACTGGTAGAGCGTTATCCGAGAGAGCGATATCAGCTTGCCACCAAAAACGCAGCATGGATTGATTGTAAAACCAAAGAAGAAGCCTATGCACAGTTTGATACATCACTGGCCCAGACCGGTGCCGGTTTTTTCGATTTTTATCTGCTTCACAATCTGGGAGAGGGCAGATCTCATTATTTTGACGATTATGATATGTGGAACTGGGTGCAGGAGAAAAAGAAAGAGAGGCTGATCAAACATGTGGGCTTTTCTTTTCATTCCACACCCGAAGAGTTGGAAGAGATATTAAATGCGCATCCGGAAATGGAATTTGTCCAGCTTCAGATCAATTATGCTGACTGGGAAAATCCGGCCGTACAGTCCAGACGCTGCTATGAAGTGGCAAGAAAACACGGAAAACCGGTCATCATTATGGAACCGGTGAAGGGCGGTATGCTGGCAACGCCTCCGGAACCTGTGAAACAGATTCTGAGCGCCTCGGAGCCGGAAAGCTCCGCAGCATCCTGGGCAATCCGTTTTGCTGCTGATCTGGAAGGCGTAATCACAGTGCTTTCGGGTATGAGTAATGTGGAACAGATGAAAGACAACCTGGCCTGCATGAGAGCCTTTTCCGGTCTTACCGAGAGCCAGTCAACAGCTCTTTGCCAGGCACAGGAAGCATTGAAAAAAATTCCGCTGATTCCCTGTACGACCTGCAATTACTGTGCAAAGGTATGTCCTATGCATATCGGGATCTCCGGTTCTTTTACGGCCATGAATTACCTGACACTGTACGGTGATATGGATGCGGCTAAGAATCAGGCAGGATGGCTTGTGGAAGGACATGGGCTGAAAGGTGCAGATGCATGCATCAAATGCGGAAAATGTGAAGAAGCCTGCCCGCAGCACATTGCGATCAGGACTCATCTGGACCAAGTCAGAGATACTTTCCTGAAACAATAAAAAGCATACTTCACGAACTTTCTATTGTCACAAATAAGAGGGCATAAGCCTGGAAGAATTTCCATACATATATATAAATACAATTGCAGGAGTATCATATGGAATCTTCTATTTCTTCTGACAAGAAGCTGCAGTTGATACGGAAAATCAGGCAGGAACACCAGACGAACCGAAATACAATACGGGGCAGAGAGGCATTTTTGTATGGAAAAAACATGCCCTATGAGACGTTTCATGAGCCGGAGCTGGAAGCCTATCCGGAAGCGGAAGTACCTGTTTCTACTTTTCGCTTCCGGATTGCCGCAGCTCTTTTTCTGTTTGCCATTTTTTATTTGGTATCCTCCAGAGGGGAAACTTTGCTGGGCATCAGACCTTCCCAGATTCATGAAGCGGTGGAAATGGATTATTCCCCGATTTTATTTGATTTTATGGAAAATATACCGTATACTTTACATAAGTCAGATGTACAGCCGGAGGCTGTACAGGAACAATAAAAAACACGCTGCGCTGTAAAACAAAGGAATTGTATATGAACCAACCCAAACTTGCTTTAAAAGACGAAGTCTTGCTGCAGGTCGAAAAGCCCGCCCGGTATATTGGAAATGAAGTGGGCAGTATCCGAAAAGAAAAGACCGAAGGACTGATCCGGTTTGCCATGTGTTTTCCGGATGTGTATGAAATCGGCATGTCTCATCTGGGCATTCAGATATTGTATGACATGCTGAATCGTTATGAAGATGTATGGTGCGAAAGAGTTTACTCACCCTGGCCGGACCTGGACCGTATTATGAGACAGGAGAACATACCTCTTTTTGCACTGGAATCTCAGGAACCGATCAAAAATTTTGATTTTCTTGGCATTACCATACAGTATGAAATGTGTTACACCAATATTCTGCAGATCCTGGATCTGTCCGGAATCCCCCTGCTTGCTGCAGAACGGACAGATGCCGATCCGATTGTCATTGGAGGTGGTCCCTGTGCCTACAATCCGGAACCGCTTGCGGACTTTTTTGATTTGTTTTACATCGGAGAAGGAGAAACCCAGTACCGCTCTTTGATGGATCTGTATCAAACCTGCAGAAAACAGGGCAAAAGCCGGGAAGCATTTCTAACGGAAGCAGCCCGGCTTCCGGGTATGTATGTACCGGCCTTTTATCAGGTCACTTATCATGGGGACGGTACCATTCGTTCTTTTTCCCCTGTCAAAGAGGGGATCCCTGAAAAAATAGAAAAAGAACTGGTCACAGATCTCGCGCATGCCGTTTACCCGGAACATCCGGTGGTGCCCTTTATCAAAGTCACACAGGACAGAGTGGTACTGGAAATACAGAGAGGATGTATCCGGGGCTGTCGTTTCTGTCAGGCGGGACAACTCTACCGTCCTGTGAGAGAACGTGATCCGGACATGCTGAAAAAATATGCTCTGTCTATGTTAAAGCATACAGGGCATGAAGAGATTTCCTTAAGTTCTTTAAGTTCCAGTGATTATTCGGCGCTGGAAGAACTAATCAATTATCTGATCGAAGTATGCGGCAGAGAGCATATCAATATTTCGCTGCCATCCCTCAGGATCGACGCCTTTTCTCTGGATGTAATGAGCAAGGTACAGGATGTGAAAAAAAGCAGCCTTACATTTGCACCGGAAGCAGGCAGCCAGAGACTGCGGGATGTGATAAATAAGGGATTGACTGAAGAAGTCATTCTGAACGGCGCAGAGCAGGCTTTTGCAGGCGGCTGGAGCCGGGTAAAGCTGTATTTTATGCTGGGCCTGCCTACAGAGACACCGGAGGACATCAGGGAAATCGCAGTTTTGTCCAATAAGATTGCCGCACTTTATTATGATACGGTGCCAAAGGAAAAACGCAGCGGTAAATGTCAGATCATTGCAAGTACCTCTTTCTTTGTCCCCAAACCGTTTACGCCTTTCCAATGGGCACCCCAGTGTACAAAGGAGCAGTTTCTGGAAAAAGCCTATATGACCCGGACCGCTATTACAGAACAGTTGAATCAAAAAAGCATCAAATACAACTGGCATGAGGCGGATGCCAGTGTATTGGAAGGTGTTCTGGCCAGAGGTGATCGAAGAGTGGGACCGGTAATTCTGAAAGCCTATAAGAGAGGCTGTTTTTTTGATGCCTGGGGAGAATACTACAAAAATGATGTATGGATGGAATGTTTTAAAGAATGTGGGCTTTCGATTTCTTTTTATACTTCCCGTATTCGGGAGCTGGATGAAATCCTGCCCTGGGATTTTATAGACTGCGGTGTTACAAAGGAGTATCTGAAGCTGGAATGGAAAAAATCTCTGCAGGGCCAGATATCACCCAATTGCCACATTGCCTGTCAGGGCTGCGGGGCCGGACGATATGGCACAGGAGTCTGCACAAAAGAAAAACAACAGGCAAAACATGAAGCAGCACTTCAGGGAGGCGGCGCATGAAGATTAGAATTCAATTTTCCAAGCATGGGGTTATGAAATTTATCGGCCATCTGGATATTATGCGTTATTTTCAGAAAGCGATGCGCCGGGCCGGTATTGATATCGCATACTCCGGAGGTTTCAGTCCCCATCAGATCATGTCTTTTGCTGCACCGTTAGGTGTAGGGATGGAGAGCGACGGGGAATATATGGACATCGAAGTGCATTCTCATCAAGGGGCATCTGCCATGCAGGAGGCGCTCAATGCTGTCATGGCCGACGGCATCCGGATCCTCTCTGTCAGGGCTTTGCCGGATAAAACTCCCAATGCTATGGCAAGTGTGGCCGCCGCCGGGTATCTGGTACGGTTTCGGGACGGATATGTTCCTGACTTTCTGAACAAAGATACTCTGATGCGTTTTTACGAAAAGTCCCGTATTCCTTTTTTGAAAAAGACAAAAAAAGGAGAGCATATGCTGGATTTGAAACCGTCTGTTTATGAATTGAACTTTGATCAGGGTGCGGTTTATATGCTGGTGGATGCCAGCAGTTCCGGCAATATCAAGCCCGGTGCGGTGATGGAAGCCCTGTATCGGGAATATGGGGAGGAATTGCCGCAGTTTGCACTGGAAATTACCAGGCTCGAAACCTATTACAGAAAAGCAGGAGAAGTACCGGAATTTGTACCGTTACGGGAAGCAGGAGAAGATTTTTCATGATAAGCGGGCAGGATGAAATCATACAGATGAAAAAGCGCACTGAAACCGGAACAAAAACCGTAGAAAACGGCAGATATGAAAGAAACGGAAAAAATGCGGAAACCATGAAAAACGGCAGACTGCTGATTGTAAAAAGAGATGACAAGATTCTGACTCTTCTTTATGGAGATAACAATCGATTGCTTCGGGCTGACGCCAGTGATTGTGAGACTACATTTTTAAACAATATTTATATCGGAAAAATAAAAAACATAAGTTTGCAGATCAACGCCGCTTTTGCAGAGTTTACGCCGGGTATACTATGTTTTCTTCCTTTGAAGGACTGCAAACGACCGATTCTCACAAACAGAGCCTATGACGGACGGCTTCTGGCCGGAGACGAAATAGTACTGCAGATTGTTTCCGAAAAGCAAAAAGCAAAAGAAGCCTGTGCCAGCGGCAATCTGTCTTTTACCGGAAAATATCTTGTACTTACCAGCGGACGACGCAGGATCGGGTATTCTCCCAGACTGTCAGAAGAACAAAAAAAGGAAATCCGGGCGTACATTCAAAACAGTTCTGTTTTTACAGAAACAGAACAGACATATGGCATTATTTTCCGTACCAACGTAAAGGAGCTGACAGAATATTCTGTATTGGAACAGGAGTTGTCCATGCTCCGCCGAGAGGCTGAGGGAGTATTGGAAAAGGCCCCTCACCGAACCTGTTTCAGTCTGCTGAAGCAGTCGCTGGCTTCCTATTTAAAAAATCTGCAGGATTATGATACTTCCTGCTATGAAAAAATAGTGACGGACGATCCTTCGATCTATGAAGAAGCCAAAGCCTATCTGGAGCAGTACCAGCCTTCCGACCTGAAAAAACTTGTATTTTATGAAGATCCCCTGCTTCCTCTCAGCAGGCTTTACAGTGTGGAAGCCCGGCTGTCAGAAGCGCTGGATCGAAAGGTATGGCTGAAATCAGGAGGCTATCTGGTCATTGACAAAACAGAGGCCCTTACCTGTATCGACGTAAATTCCGGAAAATATACCGGAAAAAAGCGAGGAAGTGCAGAAGAAACATATTTTTACATCAATATGGAGGCAGCACAGGAAATCGGCCATCAACTTCTGCTCCGCAATATTTCAGGCATTATCATTATTGATTTTATCAATATGGAAGCAGAGCGCCAAAACCAAATGCTGCTGGAATCTCTGCGCAGGATTCTGGAAAAAGATCCGCTCAGAACTACCGTAGTGGATATGACCCCTCTTGGACTGGTGGAAGTCACACGGAAAAAGGGGAAAAAATCTCTATGGGAGCAACTTCATACCAGTACACAAACAGGAGAACATATATGAAATTTATCAAACTGGAAAAAGTGAAAGACGGAAAATACCTGAAAAATTATGAAATCACCTATTTAAACAAGGCCGGAAAAGAAAAAAAATATGAAATTGTCAGCCGTAAGGAATTAAAGGATGTGGCAGACATTGGAAAGGCTCCCAGCGGTATTTCCATTGTAGCATTTCATGACGAAAAGCTCCTTCTTCTCAGGGAATTTCGCATGAGCGTCAATCGTACTATATTTAATCTGTGTGCAGGAATGATTGAGGACGGAGAAACTATCGAAGAATGCATCAGACGAGAGCTTTATGAAGAAACCGGTCTCACCATAAAACAGATTCGGACGATTCTGCCGCCTTCTTATGCGGCAGTGGGTATTTCGGATACCAAAACATACATTGCCATCGTGGATGCAGAAGGAGAGTTTTCCGATCACACCTCAGATAATGAAATGATCCAGGCGCAGTTTTATACAAAAGAAGAGGTGGCCAAATTACTGGAAACAGAAGAGTTCAGTTCCCGTTCTCAGATTATTGCCTATTTTTTTGTACAGGGGTTTTGACAGATACTTGACATTCATATTTTCTTATGCTATTATACACTAGTATGCCGCATGGCGAGGTAAAAGTACATTTTTTTCAATGTCACCAAAGCCAGCGAGTAAAAAAATGGGAGGTGCCCTATGTACGCAATTATTGCAACTGGCGGAAAGCAGTATAAAGTTTCCGAAGGTGATATCATCCGTGTGGAGAAACTGGATGCCGAGGATGGAGCTGCTATTACGTTTGACCAGGTTCTTGCAGTCAGCGGCGATGATTTAAAGGTTGGTTCTGATGTTGCCTCTGCTTCTGTAACAGCAACTGTTATGAAACAGGGAAAAGACAAAAAGATCATTGTATACAAATACAAAAGAAAAACCGGATACCATAAGAAAAACGGCCACAGACAAGCATACACACAGGTTAAAATCGACAAGATCAATGCATAATGGTAACAGACGGAGAATCGTATGATCACAATGACGGTATTTCGGTCCGATACAGGAATCTATCAGGGATTTCTTTGCAGCGGACATGCAGGTTTTGCCCGGGCCGGAAAGGATATTGTATGTGCGGCGGTTTCTGTACTGGTTATCAATACGGTTAATTCCATTGAACAGTTCGGCGGTGGTCAGGCATTTGACTGTAAACAGGAAAAGGACAGCATTCGTCTGGAGCTTATAGGGGAACCCACAAAAGAAACCAAACTTTTGCTGGATTCCATGATTTTAGGACTGCAGGCAATGGAACAGGACTATCAGAAAAAGTATGTAACAGTAAAATTTAAGGAGGTGTAAACCCATGTTAAATATGAACCTTCAATTTTTTGCCCATAAAAAGGGAGTCGGTTCCACTAAAAACGGCAGAGATTCCGAGTCCAAAAGACTGGGCGCCAAAAGAGCTGACGGGCAATTCGTAAAAGCGGGAAATATATTGTTCAGACAGCGCGGTACTAAGATTCATCCTGGTATCAACGTAGGCCGGGGCGGTGACGATACATTATTCGCACTGGTAGATGGTGTTCTGAGATTTGAGAGAAAGGGAAGAGACAAAAAGCAGGCTTCCGTTTATCCTGTAGAACAATAATACGAATGATTTCAGGCTTCAAACAACATATGTTTGGAGCCTTTTTGACATTATCATTTTGTTTGCACCGGGGCAGATTTCGGTGAAACGACCGGCTGTTAAGCCAAAAAACAAGTGGAGGCAATATGTTTGCAGACAGAGCGAAAATATATGTGAGAAGCGGAAAGGGCGGCGACGGCCATGTTTCTTTCCGGAGAGAAAAATATGTGCCGAACGGTGGTCCGGACGGTGGCGACGGAGGCCGGGGCGGCGATGTAATATTTGTTGTGGACGAAGGCCTGAATACATTGACAGATTTTCGCCATATACGCAAATATAAAGCAATGGACGGAAAAGACGGTGGAAAACGCAACTGCAGGGGCGGTGACGGAGAGGATATTATCATCAAAGTTCCCGCCGGAACAGTGATCAAAGAAGCGGAAAGCGGAAAAGTCATAGCGGACATGTCCGGGGAAAATAAAAGGCAGGTGCTGCTGAAAGGCGGAAAAGGCGGTAATGGCAATCAGCATTATGCCACTTCTTCCATGCAGGCGCCGAAATATGCACAGCCCGGCCAGCCGGCGCAGGAGCTGGAGCTGCAGTTGGAACTGAAAGTAATTGCCGATGTGGGACTGGTGGGATTTCCCAATGTAGGAAAATCCACCCTGCTTTCCAGAGTGACCAACGCCCGGCCTAAAATTGCAAATTATCATTTTACCACACTAAGTCCCAACCTGGGAGTTGTGGATCTGAATGATGCAAAAAGTTTTGTCATTGCAGACATCCCGGGGCTGATCGAAGGAGCTTCCGAAGGTGTCGGTCTGGGACATGAATTTCTTCGTCATATTGAACGGACTAAAGTCATCATTCATATTACGGATGCAGCGTCCACAGAGGGCAGAGATCCCATAGCTGACATACATGCTATCAACAGAGAGCTGGAGCGCTATAATACCCGGCTTTCCCAACGTCCTCAGGTGATTGCCGCCAATAAAATAGATGCGATCTCCGGAAGTGACAGTGAGATAATCGCTGCTATTCGGGCAGAGTTTGAACCCAGGGGAATATCGGTATTTCCCATCTCTGCCGTCAGTGGTCAGGGATTGAAAGAACTTCTTTATTATGTGAGTGGGATACTGAGCAAAATGGATGACAAGCCCACTATATTCCAACAGGAATTTTTCCCGGAAATCGAAATGACCGGCTCTCAGGAACCGTTCTCTGTCATTTATGACGAAGAAAAGCAGGAATATGTAGTGGAAGGTGCACGTATTGAAAAAATGCTGGGGTATACGAATCTGGAAAGCGAAAAGGGATTTACCTTTTTCCAGAAGTTTCTGAAAGACAATGGAATTCTGGAACAACTGGAGGACCTGGGTATTCAGGAGGGCGATACGGTACGTATGTATGGTTTATCCTTTGATTATTACAAATAGGAGAAAGAGTATGACATTGACAAGTAAGCAGCGGGCTTATCTGAAAAGTCTGGCAAGTACCCTTACACCTGTGTTTCAGGTAGGGAAAGCAAGCCTGACACCAGAAGTTACAAAGGCGGTGGAAGAGGGGTTTCACACGAGAGAACTGATGAAAATTACGGTATTGAAAAACTGTATGGACGATCCGCGGGAAATCGCATCCATACTTGCAGAAAGAACACATGCAACAGTTGTCCAGGTCATCGGTAAAAAAATCGTTCTCTACAGGCAGGACAAAGATCACCCGCAGATCAACCTGCCCTTATAAGAAAGAATATGAAAAAAATAAGCCATAAAAAAATCGGTATATTGGGAGGTACATTCAATCCCATCCACTGTGGTCATATCCATCTGGCCCATAAAGCGCTGGAAGCGGCAAAACTGGATCAGATCCTTTTTATACCAAGTGGAGTCTCTTATATGAAAAATCTCAATGAGATCCTTCCGGCAGAAGAACGGATGGAAATGGTAAGGCTTGCCATCATGCAGTATCCTGCCTTTGCGGTTTCATCAATAGAAACGGACAAAAAGAGCAATTCCTATACTCATGAAACCATTCTGGCGCTGCAAAACGAACAGCCAGAGACAGAATTCTTTTTTCTGACGGGTGCCGATACCATATTTTCTATGGAAGAGTGGAAAGACCCTGCCGGTATTTTTCAGTCTGTCTCCGTTCTGGCAGCCTGCAGACCCGGCATATCTCTGGAAGGACTGCAAAAACAGATTTCTTATCTGCAAACTAAGTATCAGGCGGATATTCGTCTTATTGCTGTGGATTATGTAGACATCTCATCTTCTGATATCAGAAACGCTATCAGAAATGGGACATCCATACGCGGACTGGTTCCACAGACTGTGGAAAATTATATTTCAGAGCATCATTTATACCAAAATACACAGGAGCGGTAATCTTATGAAATTGAAGCAGGCAGATATTGTTAAAATCCGAAAAGCAATGGAAAAGACACTGGATTCCAAACGTTATGAGCATACGCTTGGTGTAGCCTATACAGCAAGCTGCCTTGCTATGTGCCATGATGAAAATGTTAAAAATGCAGAACTTGCAGGACTTTTACACGATTGTGCCAAATGTCTGGATAATTCTAAAAAAATGAAAATCTGTAAAAAGCACAACATTCATGTAAACAAGATAGAGGACAAGAATCCTTTTCTGCTGCATGCCAAGGTGGGCAGTTTTCTTGCAATGGAGTGCTATGGCGTCAGAGACAAGGATGTCATCAACGCAATTTTGAATCATACCACCGGCAGGCCGGGTATGACAAAATTAGAAAAAATTATTTATATCGCAGATTATATTGAACCCAATCGGAAACATGCTCCCAATCTGGCCGAGATCCGTAAACTGGCTTTTGTGCTG
>VSOB01000076.1 GCA_009774625.1 Lachnospiraceae bacterium | reverse complement strand
ATGCTCCATATTTATATCCACATACAGATATTCTGAAGAATTTATTTTTAAAGATATTTATGAATGGGCTGGAAAAATTAGAATGATAAATATTGAAAAATCAGAACCAGTGTTAGGAGGTATTTCAATCGAGTATTCTGATTGTTTTGATATTGTAAAAGATGCCACATTTGTCTTAGATAAAATGAACCATTACACTTGGGAAAAGGCATCTATTGATGAAGTGGCAGAAATATTTTCAAAATATTTAATGGAAAATAGAGATAATGAAATAATAACAAATCAGAGTCCGGTACAGACTCATAAAATTAAATGAAAAATCAGAAATAAGTAATAATAGGTTGAATTCATCCTAAAAAATCGGATATAATAAAACCGTTGGGAGGTGTGAACAATGAAAATAAATACAAATACAATGGTTTCTATTACGGAAGCGAATCAGAACTTTTCAAAAGTAGCAAGATTAGTGGATGAACATGGAACAGCCGTTATTCTAAAAAATAACGTGCCAAGATATCTCGTTATAGATTTTAGTAAGGCAGATAATGATGCTAAAGCCTCAGATGAAGATGTTCTAAGTATATCTAAAAGATTGATTGAGAAGAATAGAGAATCCTATGAGGTGCTTGCTAAATGATATCAGTATTTGTGGCAGTTATTGGAGTTTGTACATCTCATGCAAACGATGTTGAAATAGAGGAGAAGTCACAATAGATAAAAAATAAAAGGGAATAGGTTATATAACAGAACATTGTGTAATTGATAACGATAGTTTCTTTTGTTGGATTGTGATATACTAGAAGCAGAAGGCTGTCATATACAGGATGGTGGCAGGCCTGTTCTGTATGTATCACACGATGAAGGTGACGGGTATGGCAGTTTTTATGTGGGGAAGGACATAGAGCAGAAGAAGCGGGGCTGGTTTTCTGCAATATGTTTTTGAGCCGGGCCCTTCCGTTGGAGCGCTGAGGGACATGCCCTGTGGTTACTGTGTAATAAGAGAGAAGCAGGATGATAAGTGGGTGATCGGAAAGCGCTGGAGAAAAACAGGAGACTATCTATGATTTGGGGAAATTTTGCCGAATGGAATATGCAGAATATACTGATGCGGGTGCTGATTGCCACACTCCTGGGCGGTATGATCGGTCTGGACCGGGGGATGAAGCACCGTGGTGCGGGAACTAAGACCATTACGGTGGTCTGTCTGGGCGCCACTCTGGTTATGCTGACAGAACAGTATATTCAGGTCAACTTTCCGGGGCTGGCCAATATGAACCGTTTGGCGGCACAGGTGATCAGCGGTGTGGGATTTATCGGTGTGGGAACCATCATTATTTCCCGTCACCGCGTCAGGGGACTGACCACTGCCGCCACGCTCTGGGCAAGCGCCTGCATCGGTCTTGCTGTGGGGATCGGATTTATTGAAGGCGGTGTGCTGATTACTGTGATGATGATGTTATCCCTTCATATACTTCCATATGTGGAACGGTTTGTTGCCAGACATTCCCGTTATTGTAATGTCTTTGTAAATCTGGAGGACAGCCACCAGCTTCATGTCATCCTGCAGAATCTGAGGGATGCGGAGATCGTGATCGATTCTGTGGAGATCGGGGAATCTAAAATTGCCGGAGAAGGTGTCTCTGTACATATGGTGCTCTATACAAAGAAAGCGACAGAACGAACGGAGATCTATCAGATACTGATGCAGTCAGAGCATGTGGTTTCTGTGGATTTTATGTGACATAGAAGTGATACAGGTGACGATCGCTTTTAGGAAAAGTACAGGATGGCTCATGCGATGGGACCGGATATGGACAAGTTTCAAATCGTGGATATGAGACGGGATGGAGAATGGATGGTTTCCGGTTGATCTATCATAAAAGGGGGATATATATGAAAAAAAAGGAACAGGCAGAAGGTCAGGAACAGAAAAAGCCTTATATCAGAGGGGCGGGCGGTACCATTGTCAGCAAGTCTGTGATCAATGGTACGGCAAAGCTGAAGTGGCTGTTCCGGCAGGAGAGCGAATACGGAAACGGATGGATTGCATTTGGGGATACAGACAGTCAGGAATATGTGAACTGTGCGGATAATATGGCAGTCATAGATTACAATGACCTTGCCGATATCGAGCCGGCAGTTCTGATGGTCTATTATATGCCGGTGGGAAGTGATCTGGAGTTTCGTACGGATGAAACCGGCGGTTATTTTGTGGACACAAAAACCGGTAAGGAGATTCGGGAGCAGGTGAAACATCCGGCGCAGATCGCATTCGAGAAAAATATGAAATTTCTGAATCAGCAGTCCTATCCGATGGCATTTTTCCAACAGTTGTTTACAAAAAGTAAGGATACGGAGCTTTTGGTAATCGGAGAGGCCGATTTTCCTACAGGGGAAGTGGTACTGGCAGATCCGCTCGCTTATTTGGGGACCAGGTATGCTACTGTATTGGACAGAAGGATTCCGGAAGGCTGCTATCCGGTGGAGCTTTCTTTCTGCCGTTCGGGAATCGTGGGATTACGGATTGCGGCAGCCAGATTGCTGATCAGTGACCGTCCGGCAGTGCGCTATGAGATTGCCATGCCGAAGGGAAAGCATGCTGAGGATTGGGGAAAACCGAACGCCTGGACATTTTTTGGCGTGGATACCGGCCTGGCCTGCTTTGCAGATGTACAGACCGAAACGGAATACAGCCTGTTTTTTGAAAACTGGGAGAAGGAAAATCCGGGAAAGAATAAATATGTGGATTATTTTGCGGCTCATTTCAGGGAGAGCTATGAGAAGTATCCTGCGCTTCAGCATGAGGACGGAAGTTATCTGCACTGGCAGATACCACGGACAGAACATAAACTGGTTTTCTTTTCCAGCGGTATGGGGGACGGGATTTACAGCGGCTATTGGGGACTGGATGAGGAAGGAGAGGCAGTCTGCCTGGTGATTCCCTTTATGAATCCGGAATATTTCCGATAAGAATAAAATGTGCCGCAGATTTTGCTGCCACTATTTACCGGTAGAACTCCCCTCTGTAATATGTTAGTATTAATTACGTAATAATTATGTAACAAATATGAAACATATGAAGGAGGAGACGAATGAAAAAGAAGGTTTTATTTTCCATAGCAATGATATCAGCGGCAATGGCAGGAAGTATGCCGATCACCTCTCAGGCGGCAAATGTGAAGGCAATCCGGGTGCAGACAGGGAATTTGTGCAATGAATATAGTACAAACAGCACGCAGGCCGGCAAATACTGTAAGATTTACAGTGGGACTGATCTGCAGCAGCTCCTGGAGGAGATTGGCGGCACAGGAAACAATTGTCCGAATCTTTCGATTCCGGGAACAAACAATCCGGGGACATCGGGCGGACCGGGGACAGATGCCGGGACACCGGAGCAGCCGGATGTACAGGGGCCGGAACAGGGAGAGACAGATGCCGATCTGCTTACTCAGGCAGAGCAGGTGGTGCGCCTTGTGAATGAAGAACGGGCAAAGGCCGGACTTTCAGCAGTGCAGATGCAGACCGATCTGACGCAGGCTGCCAATATAAGGGCAAAAGAAATCAAGCAGCAGTTTTCGCATACAAGACCGGACGGACGCAGCTACAGCAGCGTTCTCACCGATCAGGGTATTTCCTATCGGATGAGCGGCGAAAATATTGCTTACGGTCAGAAGGATGCGAATGTGGTGATGGAAGGCTGGATGAACAGCAGCGGACATCGGGCCAATATACTCAATGGCAATTTTACAAAGATCGGTGTGGGACTGTATGAGGATGAAAGCGGTGTAAAGCATTGGGTACAGTTATTTACCTGACAGAAGAAAAAGGACAGGGGAGATAAGTAAGTAGATAGCAGGCGTTATGTGGTTCGGAGAGGAGCTGCATAACGCTTTTTTATTACATAGACCATTCCTCCCAATTTCCTGTATACCAAAATATTGACCGCACTGTGGCGGCTCTGAGATATGCTGCTGAAGGCTCCCCTGCAGGCGGAGAATACTGCAGACAAGGATTTTGGGGAAAACAGTTGACCCAAAGGGGAATGAAAGATAAACTGAGGAAGAGAAGGGGAGGATGTCTGTGACCATTGAGGAAATGAAAGCAGTGAAACGTTCCAGAGGATATAGCTATGAACAGGTGGCGGAGCTGTCAGGGGTGCCGCTCAGTACTGTATTGAAGATTTTCAGCGGGGAAACCCGGTCTCCCCGCTATGGGACGATGCAGGCTCTGGATCGGTTTTTTACAGGATCGACAGGGCAGGGAGCGGTGCAGGAAAGGGCGATGTCTTTTGCACATAAACAGCCGGGAGAGTACACCGCAGAGGATTATTGTGCCAGGATACGTGCAGGGCGGGCGGAGCTGATAGATGGTGTGATGTATGATATGGGTGAGTTTTTGCTGAAGCATCAGGTTATGGCTGGTGAGATCTACTGTCAGTTCCTTCATTTTATCAGGCGGAGCCGGATTGACGGCATACCGTTCCTGTTCCCGGTGGATGTCTGTCCGGACTGTGATGAGCGGACGACAGTACGGCCGGATGTGACTGTGGTATGCGACAGAGCTAAGATCAGGGAAAATGGCATTTATGGTGCGCCGGATTTTATTGCGGAGATACTTTCTCCCGATTCGCGTCAGAGAGACTGCATCCAAAAGCTGGATAAGTACCGCAGCTCAGGAGTGAAGGAGTATTGGATCGTGGATCCCGATAAGGAGAAAGTGATCGCGTATCAGTTTGAGGAAGAGCTGTATCCTCTGGTGTATGGGTTTGACATGCCTGTACCGGTGGGGATTTTTCAGGGGGAATGCAGGATAGACATACGGCAATCTCTTTGGTAAATGAATGTTAACTTTTTCCTGTTTTGCGCCGATATATAAATAACGGATCCTGAGCTTTAAGACTGAGGGACAAAGTGTTGACGGGCATCCGCAGTGTGGTTTCTGCGGAAAGGCCGCAAATGGAGTTGCGGCAGCATTTCAGGGAGGATGAGCAATGAATCGTACAAACAGTACAGGAGTCTTTGGAGAGAGCAGTCAGACGGCTGCGGCCGGATTGGTTTCTGTTCAGAAGGCCGACAAATCTGATGCATCCGGCCAGTCCCGGAAAACGGAGGGAACGGGGAAGCCCAGGCATGGGAATTACGGCAGAACCGTGGGAAATCCGGAGCTTAGCGAGCAGGCGGAAAAGTATTATAATGAATTAAAAAAGAAATACGGCAATATGGAGTTTATCCTTGTCAGCGAGGATATGAAGGCGCAGACACAGGCGCAGGCAGGACAGTATGCAAATCCGAACCGTATGGTGGTGCTGATCGATACGGCGAAGATAGAACGTATGGCGGAAGATGAAAATTTTCGGAAGCAGTATGAAAGTATTATTTCCAATGCGGCGCTGAAAATGTCCATGTCCAAAAACAGCTTTGGCGCCAACAGCAGCCGGGTGAAGTCATATGGAATGAAGGTAAACGATGGGGGCCTGACCTCGTTTTTTGCAGTGGTGGATAAGTCGCTGGCCGCTCAGAAAAAGCGGATCGAAAAAAATGCGGCGAAAAAGGCGGCAGATAAGAAGAAGGCTGCAAAGGCTGCGGAAGAGCGGCGGATGGAAAAAAGAAAGACTGCCAGGGATGAGGCAGAAAAAAGAATGGAAGATGCGGAAGATACCGTGACGGTTACCGCATCAAGCTGGGAAGAACTGGTAAGAAAAGTAAACGATGTGATCTATGAAGAGATGAGCGGCTGCATTCGGACCGAAGAGGAGTTGCTGCGGGGACAGCATTTTGATTTCCGCAGTTAGAGACAGGGGGTGTCGGTATGCGGCTTGCAGATACCTGTGAAAACGGGCAGAGGCAGGAACGGATTTCTGCGAAAGGTTACCGGGGAACTGCGGAAAAAAAGCAGTTGGCAGGTTGGGCAGAACCAAAAAAGCAGCGGGCTTTGGAGCAGGAAGAGGCAGAAAAGACCAGACTGGATATTTCGGAGGCTGTGCGGGAAATACTGCAGAAACGGGCAGAAGAAAACAAAAAGGCATCCGACAAAGCCGATGAGACTTCGGCAGAACTGGGCAAGATCATGGAGATTGCCCGGAGGATTGCAAGAGGAGATCAGGTTCCGCAGAAAGATGAAAAGAAACTGATGGAATACAGTGCGGAACTGTACAAAATGGCAAAATCGGCTGCGATGCTGAATCTGCTGAAAAAGCGTAAAAAGCATAAATCTCTGTTTGACGAGGACGAGAAAGACACTCTGGAAAAAAAGATCAGAGAGCTGGCCGGAATGGAAAGCGGCGTTCAAAGCGCCGCGGCCGGAAAAGTTACGGCATCCGGGGAAGAAGATTCAGAAAGCGGAGCAGAAGAGGTCTGACAGATAAAAGAAAGAACAAATCAAGGAGGATTACGACATGAATGGAGTCAATGGGTATCAGGTGTATCAAAATGCGTACAGCCAGGCGGCATCCTATTTTGGAACGGCCGAACGGATGGGGGCAAGAGGTGCGGACAGTGTGACAAAATCCAGAGATATGGAGGAAACCACTTCCAGAAATGCCTCGTCTCTGAGCGAAGATGCCAAAGATATGCTGACGAGTCTGAAGAAAAAGTACGGCAATATGGACTTTATAGTTGCCAACTATGACAGTGAAGAGGAAGCACAGCAGTATCTGGCCGGCGGGACGAAGGAATACAGTGTATTGCTGGAGCCGGAAGTGCTGGAGGAGATGGCAGCCGATCAGGATGCGGAAAAGAAATATACGGGCATCATTGAGGAAGCAACCGCAAAGCTGTCTGATATGAAGTCTGAGCTGAGCGAGGATGACGCAGTGAAGCGTATGGGGGTAACGATCGGAAAAGACGGCAGTACTTCCTATTTTGCGGAGCTGGAGAAATCCGGTGAAAAACAGAAAGAGCGGATCGAAAAATCCAGAGCGGAGAAAAAGGAAAAAGCGGCTAAGGATAAAAAAGCAGAGGAGAAGAAGGCAGAAGAGGAGCGGCTGCAGGGACTGGGTGAGCGTCCGGATAAGGTTAAGAGGACGATGGTAACTGCAGATACTGCAGAAGGGCTGCTGGAGAAAATCCGGAATGTGGACTGGGATGCCATCCAGGCACAGCAGAGAGCAGCAGTGGGCGGTATTATCAATTACGGCGCATAAAATAAATAAAAACAAAAAGCGATACGCCACAGGAAGTACTGACCTGTGGCGTATCTTTTATGCCCCATTGTTTTTAGCATCGGAAAAATTACGTTCTGCCTGTTCCCAGTTGATTACGGAAAACCAGTCATGGATATAATTGCTTCTCATATTATAATACTGGAGATAATAGGCATGTTCCCATACATCGATACTGAAAATGGGCCGGTCGCCGGAAGAAAGAAGGGTGCCCTGATTGTCGGTGGTGCGGAATGCCAGCTTATCATCCTGATCCAGTACCAGCCAGGCATATCCGGAGCCGAATACAGAGAGGGCAGCAGCAGTAAACAGGTCCTGAAAATTTTCAAAACAGCCGAACTGCCATGCAATGAGATCTGCCAGCTCCCCGGAAGGCTGGGTGTTATCACATTTTTTCAGCAGAGAAAAATAAAAGATATGGTTGTACGCACCTCCTGCATTGTGCAGGACCGAACTGCGTATCTGGGCAGGCATATTATCTGCATAACAAATTAACTCATCCAGAGAAAATGTCTGGTATTCAGGATGATTCTCCAAAGCCTGATTCAGATCGTTGATATAGGTCTGCAGATATCCGTTATGATGCAGCTCCATCGTCTGCCTGCTGATGTAAGGTTCCATAGAATCATAAGAATAGGGAAGCGGCGGATTGACAAAGGGATAGTGTTCGTTCAAGGGAAATTCTCCTGAGGCTGTTTACTATCCATTATATGTGAAAACAGAATCATTGCCACTGCTGCTATTGTTTGTCATGTACATATTTTTTAATGGCGTCAAAACTTTCTTTGCTGATAATATGTTCCATTTTGCAGGCATCTTCGCCTGCAATGTCTGAAGGCACGCCAAGAGAAGTAAGCCAGGATGTCAGAAACTGGTGCCTTTCATAGATCATTTCCGCAATTTCCCTGCCGGAATCGGTCAGATAGATAAATCCTGCCTCGGTGACTGTAATATGGTTTTTCTCCCGCAGATGCTTCATAGCCACGCTGACGCTGGATTTTTTGAAATCCAGTTCCGCAGCCACATCCACCGAGCGGACAACGGGCAGTTTTTTGCTGAGGACAAGAATGGTTTCCAGATAATTTTCCGAAGATTCGTTGTAATTCATATGCTTACTCCCTGGTATTTTTGTACAACCTTTTATGGTAGTTTATTATAACACATTCCTGCGGGGGATTCCAGAATTATGTGATTTTGAAAATTTTTCATCAATGGTTATTGACAACTAATGAATGTTAGCATATACTAACTTTAGAAAGAAATAAAAGAGAATATGGAAAAGGGGGTTTTGATATGCCATTGTCTATGATGAAAGCGGGCGAGCCGGGAACGATTAAAAAAGTCGGCGGCAGAGAAGAAACGAGAAGATTTCTTGAAAATCTTGGATTTGTGACAGGCTGTGTGGTAACTGTCGTGTCAGATATTGGCGGAAATATCATTGTTCATATAAAAGATGCCAGAGTTGCTATTGGTAAGGATATGGCAAATAAGATTTTTGTCTGATGAGGAGGAAGTATGAAAACATTGAAAGAAGTGAGCTGCGGGCAGACGGTGACGGTGAGGCGGCTGACCGGAGAAGGCGCAGTGAAGAGACGGATCATGGATATGGGCATTACAAAGGGGACCAGGGTTTTTGTACGTAAAGTGGCGCCTTTGGGGGATCCTGTGGAAATTACGGTAAGAGGATATGAGCTGTCACTGCGGAAAGCGGATGCTGAAATGATAGAAGTGGAATCATTGTGCCCATAGGTTAGGCATGACTAATAAAAAAGAGTTGTGACGAACAAGAATAAGTTATAATGAATAGAAAGGAGACCAAAATGTCGATTACAATAGCGTTGGCTGGGAATCCAAACTGCGGGAAAACCACGTTGTTCAATGCGCTGACCGGTTCCAATCAATTTGTGGGAAATTGGCCGGGCGTAACCGTGGAGAAAAAAGAGGGGAAACTGAAAGGGTATCAGGATGTGGTGCTTACGGATCTGCCGGGCATTTATTCCTTATCACCTTATACATTGGAGGAAGTGGTTGCCAGAAATTATCTGCTGCAGGAAAAGCCGGATGTGATATTGAATCTGGTGGACGGTACGAATATTGAGAGAAATCTGTATCTTTCCACACAGCTTATGGAGCTGGGGATTCCGGTTATCATGGCAGTGAATATGATGGACATTGTGGAGAAAAACGGAAATGAGATTCATACAAATGTGCTGAGCCGGAAGCTGGGCTGTGAAGTGATGGAAATTTCCGCATTGAAAGGAACCGGGATCCGGGAAGCGGCAAAACGGGCTGTGGAACTGGCGCACGAAAAGCCTGCCGTTTCTTCGGTACATACATTTGCCGGGGCTGTGGAAGAAAGTCTCCGCAGGGTGGAGCAAAAGCTGGAAGGCGCCATTTCACAGGAGCAGAAACGGTTTTTTGCCATAAAGCTGCTTGAAAAAGACGAGAAAATCGGAGAACAACTGGGGCGGAAGGTGGATGTATCAGAAGAGATCAAGGCGTTGGAAGAGGCTTTTGACGATGATACGGAAAGTATCATTACCAATGAGCGGTATGCATATATCTCTTCTGTCATTGATGCGTGTTATACGAAAAATAACAGAGAAACGCTGACACTTTCGGACCGGATCGACCGGATCGTAACCAATCGTTTTCTGGCATTGCCGATTTTTGCGGCAGTGATGTTTGTTGTATATTATATATCGGTGACAACAGTGGGTACTTGGGCTACCGACTGGGCCAATGACGGAGTATTCGGCGAAGGGTTCAGCCTCTTTGGACTGGCAGAGGTGCCGGGCATCCCCGTTATATTCGAAAGTATGCTTTCGGCTGTGGGATGTGCCGACTGGCTGCAGGGACTGATTCTGGACGGTATCGTGGCAGGTGTAGGGGCTGTGCTTGGCTTTGTGCCTCAGATGCTGGTGCTGTTTCTTTTCCTTGCTTTTCTGGAATCCTGCGGCTATATGGCCAGAGTGGCATTTATTATGGACCGGATTTTCCGTAAATTCGGACTTTCAGGAAAATCCTTTATCCCGATGCTGATCGGTACGGGCTGTGGTGTGCCGGGAGTGATGGCTTCCAGAACCATCGAAAGTGACCGGGATCGGAAAATGACCATTATGACCACTACCTTTATTCCCTGTGGTGCAAAGCTGCCGATTATCGCCCTGATTGCCGGCGCATTGTTTGACGGTGCATGGTGGGTAAGCCCCAGTGCGTATTTTGTGGGCATTGCAGCCATTATCTGTTCCGGTATTCTGTTAAAGAAAACAAGAATGTTTGCAGGCGATCCGGCGCCCTTTGTTATGGAGCTTCCGGCTTATCATATGCCTACGATGGGCAATGTCCTGCGCAGTATGTGGGAGAGAGGCTGGTCCTTTATCAAAAAGGCAGGGACGATTATTCTGCTTTCCACGATTCTGATCTGGTTTACCACCTATTTCGGGTGGGTGGACGGACAGTTCCGGATGCTGGAGGATATGGAAATCGAATACAGTATCCTGGCCGGTATTGGCAATGTGTTTGCCTGGATCTTTATTCCGCTGGGCTTCGGAGACTGGAAATCTGCAGTGGCAGTGGTGACTGGTCTGGTGGCTAAGGAAAATGTGGTTGGCACCTTTGGTATTCTGTTTGGCTTTGCCGAAGTGGCAGAAGATGGGGCAGAGTACTGGGGCACACTGGCAGGCAGTATGTCTCAGGCTGCAGCCTATTCATTCCTGGTATTCAATCTGTTGTGTGCACCCTGTTTTGCCGCAATGGGAGCCATCAAACGGGAAATGAATAATATAAAATGGTTCTGGTTTGCCATCGGCTATCAATGTCTGCTGGCTTATGTGGCATCGCTTTGCATCTATCAGATCAGTATGCTGGTGACAACAGGTGCTTTTGGCGTGGGAACGGTAGCTGCTTTTCTGCTGGTTGCCGGATTCTTATATCTGCTGTTTCGGCCTGGCCGGGAAAGCAGGAACAGCCGCAGAGAGATAAGGCTGGGCGGAAAAGCTCTGGCAAAATAACAGAAAGTACGCTGCGTGAACTTTCTGTTGTCATAAATAAGCGATTGCAACAGCTTTCATCAGGGCATTGAAATTTTGAGTTATAACGGGAGGGACCCAAATGGGTACAGTGGTAATAGCTTTGATTCTGACCGGTATCGTGGCATGGATTGTCAGAGGCATGATACGGGATAAGAAAAACGGAAAATCCATCCGGTGCGGATGTAACTGCAAAGACTGCGGCGGCCATTGCGGGATGCACTAAGAGAAAGAGGAGAAGGAATGAGCGGAAGGACAGGGCCAAAGCAGGCCGTTATGGAACGAAGAGAAAGGGAGATATCCGGGATACAGAGACAGAAGGAAATGGTAATCCAGTGTCTGAAAAACCGGGGCCTGCGGATCACAAAGCAGAGAAAACTGCTTTTGGATATTATGCTGTCGGAGGAATGCACATGCTGTAAGGAAATTTATTACAAGGCTTCCGGTGTGGACGATTCCATCGGGGCGGCCACTGTGTACCGGATGATCCATATTCTGGAAGAGGCGGGCGCTGTCAGCAGAAAGAACGGCTATCGGATTGTCTGCGGCGGCTGTGGGGAAAACAGAAACAGGAGAGGAGACGCCTGTATCATTGAATTGGAGGATGATACGGTATACCATCTGTCCGCCGAAAACTGGAACGATGTGATCCGGGCCGGACTGAAGGCATGCGGCTATCCGGCGCAGGAGATTCGGAGCATTGCCATACAGCCCGGCTGTGTCCTTCCTGTAAATCATTGATAAAAATAGAATAAAATATGCAAAGGCTTTGTCCCGGGCAGAACTGTATGGAGAGATGATGATTTGGAAATGCAGGCTTGGGACGGAGCCTTTTTTATCATATGGATGCAGACATTTTACTTCAAATCTTAAGGCTTTGTTAAATAAATATAAAATGAGAAAAAGTAATTGACATAGCATGGAAAGAAGTTTAAAATACATAGCGTGCTATGTATTTTGGGGAGGAAAGAGGGGAGAAGAGAAGTGTTGGAACTGCATGACGAGGTGTTGGAGCTGCATGATATGGACATCGGCAACATAGAATGCATGGATTTGAAAGATGGGGGGGCCATCAGGAAAAATCTGGATGCACTTGACGATATCAAAGTACGGATTGCGGTCACTATGGGATTTATAGAAAAGGTGATGAAAAACAGGTTTGACCGGGAACTGGACCGGATCGGGCTGACGATAGCGCAGGTACAGGTTTTAATTTATATATTGCGGGAACAGCATAAACAGGACCGGGAGATCACTGCCAGAGAGCTGGAGCAGCGGTTCCGGGTCAGCAATCCCACGATGTCGGGTATCCTGAGAAGGCTGGAGAAAAAGGGGATTATCGAGAGGAAACCGGGCAGTCAGGACAAACGGAACAAACAGATCCGCATCAAAGCAGATGTAGAGCAGTTGTATATGCAGGTGGATCAGCGGGTTAACCAGGAGAAAAGGCGGCTGTTTGAAGGCTTTACAGAGGATGAGTTGGAAGGCTTGTCAAAATCTCTGACAAAGATTTTACATAATTTAGATCAGATAGGAAAAGAGGAGTAGGCAGATGGAAAAAAGAAATGTGATGAAACCCAAAGAAAGCAGAAGAGTTTCCCGCGTTATGGCTTTTGCCTGTGCCGCGGTTCTTTCCTCCGGCGTCGTACTGGGAG
>VSOB01000075.1 GCA_009774625.1 Lachnospiraceae bacterium | reverse complement strand
GTGTTGTGAATTGCTGTATCTTATGGTTATAGTATAAGAGATGAATTTGGATAAAAAATGTTATGCGAATTAAGTTTCTTTAAATGAAATGTAAATAAAATATGAACGCACAACTGTTCGGATTATATGGTTTCCGGCTCCGGATATGTTTCTCCGAAAGTTTCCACGGTGATGGTGCGGATAGCCTGATTCTCCAGGGGGCGGTTATCATAGCGGTCTGTCTGGCATTCTGCGATCCGGTTTACTGCGTCCATACCTTCTTTGACCTGTCCGAAAGCGGCATAGGAACCGTCCAGATGAGGAGCGGCTTTGTGCATGATAAAGAACTGGCTGCCGGCAGAGTCCGGCGCCATACTTCTGGCCATAGACAAAACGCCTTCTGTGTGTTTTAAATCATTGGGAAAACCATTCTGTGTAAATTCTCCTCTGATACCGTAGCCGGGTCCGCCCATACCGCTGCCTTCCGGGTCGCCGCCCTGAATCATAAAGCCCTTGATCACACGGTGGAAAATCAGTCCGTCATAAAAATGCTTCTGAACGAGGCTGATAAAGTTATTGACCGTGTTGGGCGCGATGTGGGGATACAGCTCTGCTTTAATGATGTCTCCGTTTTCCATAGTAATCGTAATCACTGGATTTTGCATGGTATTTTGTTTCCTTTCTGTTATAATATAATAAGTTTATTGCGGTATTCTTTTGTATTGTAATAGATAAAAGTCATTTCGTAAAGGTGTTTGCTTTTCGGGAAGGGACCTGTATGGTAAAGAAAATATTGATTGACGGACGACAGGACCGGGGCGTCCTGTATCTGACAGATAATCTCACATTATTAAGGACACTTCTTGCCAGAGGGGAAAAGGCGGCTGCCATTCTGACAGAAGAAAACCGGAAAGAGGACTTTACCGGGCTTCCCTATGCGGTGGAGCATGTGGAAGAACTGGAGCCGGGGGATCTGATCCGCCTGTACAGACGGCTGGCGGGACAGCCCTGGGAGATTCTGGAGACGGGACGGTGCAGGCTGCGGGAGATGACCGCTATGGATGTGGACCGGCTTTATGAAATCTATGCGGATGCTTCTGTTACCAGATTTATGGAAAATCTGTATGAGGACAGGGAGCAAGAACGCAGATACATTGAAGATTACAGAAAATATGTCTATGAGTTTTATGGTTATGGCATATGGATAATAGAGGATAAGATATCCGGCACGGTGATCGGACGGGCGGGAGTGGAGCCAAAAGAAGGAGAAGTGGAACTGGGATTTGTGATCGGGGTGCCGTGGCAGCGGCAGGGCTATGGATATGAGGTGTGCAGCGGCATACTGGACTATGTGAAACAGGAAATCGACTGTGAGCGGGTCCTGTCCAGAGTGCATCCGGAAAATCAGGCTTCTGTGGGGCTGCTGCAGAAACTTGGTTTTTATAAGCTGGAAGAGGCAGGCCGGGACGGTATGGAAATTTATATGTATCCGATTGACAAAAAATGATAGTAGGTGCGGAGGACTTTGCCTGGAAATAAAAAAGACGGGTAAAAACAACCGTTTTTGCCTCGTCTTTTTCTGCATTTTCTATCGTATTGCCTTACTGTGATACCGAAGTTATACCACCGGAAGCATTTCCGCGATGGACAGATCGTTCTGTCTGCTCAGATCCACAAATTCATTGCCGCATTGGATGGTGGGGCGGCCGAGACGTCCCCGGTTGATAAATACCACATAACCCACCATACCGTTACTTAAGCGCACCGGGCAGTTCAGATAGGTATTGACTGTATTTTCCAGGAAGGTAAGTATGGAACGGGTATCAAACTTACGCAGTCCTTCATTTTCAAAATGCTCAATGACGGCAAACGGAGCCATCGCTTTCCGGTAAGGCCGGTCAGAAGTCATGGCATCATAAATATCGCAGATGGTAACCAGCTTGGCGAAGCGGTCGATCTGTTCCCCTTTAAGTCCGCGGGGATAACCGGTGCCGTCGCACTTTTCATGATGCATCAGGGCGGAAAGGCGGATGGTTTCTTCCACTCCGAACTCTTTTAACATGTCATACCCCTTTTCTGCATGCGTATTGATAAGCTCACGCTCCTGAGGGGTCAGAGGGCCGGGCTTCTGGATGATCTCTTCCGGAATGGCAAGCTGACCTACATCGTGAAACAGTCCGCAGGCAGCCGCCATGCGGCAGTCCGCTTCGTTGTATTCCAGCCAGTGAGCCAGCATATTGCAGAGAAGAGAAGTGTTGATACAGTGGGCGTAGACACTGCTGTCATATTCTTTCATATAGATCAGCATTTCCAGAATACTGCTGTGTCTGCCTTTATGATCCAGCAAGGAAACTGTCTGATTTAATATGGTATCCACATTCAGATCGGTATTTTTTTCCACAAGATTATTGACAGCAACCTGAAAATAATTCAGTCCTTCTTCATAGGTTTCTTTATAGGCTTCGATTTCCTTTACACGTGCTTCTCTTACTTTCTGAGGGAGTTTGGAAGTGAAATTGGGAATATTGGCACCGAAATAACTGCTGCCGGATTCTGCAGAAGCGGCATCTGTTTCGGGGATGTCATCTTCGATTCGTATGGAACGAATGGAAAAAACATGGAGCAACTGGAGCTTAAGCTCTGTTAATGTGGTTCCCTTCGGTACCAGCAACTGCTGGCCGTTCATTGCATAAACATCCTCGGCGGTTACCATTCCGGGTCTTAATTGCGCGTAAGCAACCTTTTTCATACTCTTACCTCACTTTTCTTTAGAACCTGAGCGGTGCTGTCTCTTTGTATAAATTATAGAACTTTTCGGGCGGATAGTCAACTGTGGAGTGGCGAAACACCGCGTATATATGCGGAAAAACGACTATGACGTCTCTTTGATTGTGACTGGACAAAGACAGTGTTTTGGACTATGATAAAAGGCATATGGAAATCCCTGCCAGAGAGCTTTGCAAGGGAAGAGGGAGGCGTGTATGATAGCCAGTCATTATGTAACAATGCTTCAGGGAAAATCGGTGATCCGGGAACTGTCGGAATTTGCCGCCGCACGGGGAAAGGAAATCGGATATGAGAATGTGTTTGATTTCAGCCTGGGCAATCCGTCCGTGGCCGTTCCAAAGGAGGTAACCCGGACGATGATACGGCTGTTACAGGAGAAGGATCCGATGGAGCTTCACGGCTACAGTCCGTCGCTGGGTATCGGGAGTGTGCGGGAGGCGGTAGCCGGGTCTTTGCGGGAGCGGTTCGGGATACCGTATCAGGCGGAGGATATTTTTATGACGTCGGGGGCTGCCGGGGCGATTGCCCATGCGGTACGGGCAGTAACGGAACCCGGAGATGAGGTGCTTACTTTTGCCCCATGTTTTTCCGAATATATTCCATATGTAAATGGAACCGGGGCAAAACTGAAGGTGGTGCCGGCAGATACGGAGACATTTCAGATTCATTTTGATGCGTTTGAGAAGATGCTGTCAGAAAAGACAGCCGCTGTTCTGATCAATACGCCCAACAATCCTTCCGGAATCGTTTATTCCGGGGAAACACTCCAGAGGCTGGCTGCGATTCTGCAGCGGAAGGCCGGGGAATACGGGCATGAGATTTATCTGATTTCCGATGAACCTTATCGTGAAATTGTGTTTGCAGGAGTGGAAGCGCCGGTGGTATCGGCCTGCTACGACAATACATTGATGTGTTATTCCTTTTCCAAGTCCCTTTCCCTTCCGGGGGAACGGATCGGATATATAGCTGTAAATCCGGCCTGTGAGGATGCGGCCAGGATCATCCAGATGTGCGGGCAGATTTCCAGAGAGACAGGGCACAATTGCCCTGCGTCTCTGATTCAACTTGCCGTGGCGGAAAATCTGAGTCTGACAGCCGATTTATCTGTTTATGAGAGAAATAAAAATCTACTGTTTCAGGAATTGACAAAGTTGGGCTTTACCTGTGTGGAACCGGGCGGTACATTTTACCTCTTTCCCAGAGCGCTGGAAGAGGATGCGGCGGTATTTTGTGCAAAGGCCAGAAACTATGATCTGATCCTGGTGCCGGGAGACGGTTTTGGCTGTCCTGGATATTTCCGTATGGCCTACTGTGTGGAGACAGAAAAGGTACTGCGTTCTCTGCCGGTGCTCCGCAGATTTGTGGAGCAGGAGTACCCGCACAGACAGAAATAATGGCGTGTTTTGACACCATAGCCCGGTATAATATATAGTAAGAAAGGCAGGCGGATTCCGGCGATGGCAGTGGTAAGGAATCAGATGTATCAGGCAGGACTGGTACTGGAAGGCGGCGGCATGAAAGGGATGTATACATGCGGCGTGCTTGAATTTTTCATGGATAAGGGTATTTTATTTGAGAGCTGTTATGGGGTATCGGCAGGAGCCTGTCATATGTGCAGCTATTTATCCGGTCAGAAAAAACGTGCATTTCATGTGGCAGTGGATTATCTTGGATGCAGAGATTACTGCAGTCTCCGCAGCCTGCTTCTGACGGGAGACTTGTTTTCCGCGGATTTTTGCTATAAGCTGATCCCTGAATGGCTGAATCCCTATGATTATGAAGCCTTTGACAGATACCAGGGCAGGGCATATGCAGTGGTTACCAATATCGTCAGCGGCAGGCCGGAATATCTGCGGCTTCTGGATATGAAGCGGGACATTACAGCGGTCCGTGCTTCCAGTTCGCTTCCTCTTGTATCGAGAAATGTGAAAATAGGAAAAAAGCTGTATCTGGACGGCGCCATTTCCGACCCCATACCGATCCGCAAATCTGTTCTGGACGGCAATCAGAAAAATGTGGTGATTCTGACTAAGGAAGTGGGCTACCGAAAGGAGCGTTCCAAAGCGCTGGGATTGATTCGACTGGCCTATCTGAGATATCCCAGCGTATATGAATTGATGAAAAACAGACATATTTCCTATCATCAAACGTTAGGATATCTGGAGGAGCAGGAGCGTAAGGGAAGGGCTTTTGTCATCCGGCCCAAAACGGCCAGCGGCATTGGACGGATTGAGAAAGACCGGGATAAGCTGACGGCATTGTACCGGCAGGGGTATCAGGAGGCAGAAGAAAATTATGAAGCGCTGCTTGCATATCTGCAGGCATAACAGGAGGGGTTGTTTTGGCAGAAATATTAAAAGCGGTATTGTTTGGTGTGGTTGAGGGGATTACGGAATGGCTGCCCATCAGCAGCACAGGACATATGATTTTACTGGAAGAGTTTGTACAGTTGGATGTGACGCCGGAGTTCTGGTCCATGTTTCTGGTGGTGATCCAGCTCGGCGCGATTATGGCGGTGGTGATGCTGTACTGGAATCGGATTTTCCCGTTCCGTCTGGGCGGCGGCAGTCTGATCCGCAAGGACGTATTTTCCATGTGGATCAAAGTGATCGTAGGATGTATTCCGGCAGTGGTGATTGGGCTGCCGTTTGATGATCTGTTTGAGGAGCTGTTTTATAATTATTGGTCCATTGCCATTGCGTTGATCGTATTCGGCATCGCATTTATCCTGATTGAAAACCGCAATAAAAAGAAGCGGCCCAGGATGAAAAACATTGGACAGATTACATTGCCCGTGGCGTTTGTCATCGGTATCTTTCAGTTGATTGCAGGCATATTCCCCGGCACATCCCGCTCCGGTTCCACCATTGTGGGAGCGCTGCTGCTGGGAGTGTCCAGAACGGCGGCTGCGGAATTTACCTTTTTTATGGCGATTCCGGTAATGTTTGGCGCCAGCCTTTTGAAGATCGTAAAATTTGCGCTGGAAGGTGTGAGCGTCAGCGGTATGGAGTGGACCATTCTGGCAGTGGGCTGTATCGTGGCGTTTGTGGTATCGGTCATTGTGATCAGATTTCTGATGGGTTATATCAAGCGGCATAATTTTAAAGTATTTGCCTGGTACCGGATTATACTGGGCGTGCTGGTACTGGCTTATTTTATGGTGATGAACCGGGCATGAGGCAGGCTTAAACAGGGCAGGTATATGACACAGACCGGTACAGAGCCGGTATATGGCACAGAGTGGAAAATGGCGACTGCATCGTAAATGAAAATTTTATCAAAAAGGTGTTGACAGGTTGGGACAGACTCTTTATAATAATATCAGTAATCGTTACTGATATGAACAGAAGTTAATATATAAAAACAGGAGGAATAAGAAATGAAATTTGTATGTCAGGTATGTGGTTATGTTCACGAAGGAGATGCAGCACCGGAGAAGTGCCCGGTATGTAATGCGCCTGCAGGAAAGTTTACTGCACAGGGCGGTGAAATGGAATGGGCAGCAGAGCATGTGGTAGGAGTGGCACAGGGTGTCAGCGAAGATATTCTGGCAGATCTGAGGGCAAACTTTAACGGTGAGTGCTCTGAAGTAGGTATGTATCTTGCTATGGCAAGAGTGGCACACAGAGAAGGCTATCCGGAAATCGGTTTATACTGGGAAAAGGCTGCATGGGAAGAGGCAGAGCACGCAGCAAAATTTGCAGAGCTGTTAGGTGAAGTGGTAACCGACTCCACCAAGAAGAACCTGGAGATGCGTGTGGAAGCTGAAAACGGCGCTACAGCAGGTAAATTCGATCTTGCAAAACGTGCTAAGGCTGCAAATCTTGATGCAATCCATGATACCGTTCATGAAATGGCAAGGGACGAGGCAAGACACGGCAAGGCATTTGCAGGTCTTTTAAAGAGATATTTTGGCTAAGGCGCAGTTCTGAAACAGGGACAGAGAGATATCACAGGGATACATCAGCAAATTTGGTGTATCCCTGTTTTTTGCACATTAACAGAATGCAGATCGTTATTTCCACATTTTACATGGATTTTACATAAGTCTCAGGATGATTTTACATACGATTGTTAGAATCATATTGTGTAGTATTGTGAAATATATATGGATAGAACTTGTCTGATCCGTAAAATTTGTGTGATGGGAGTGGAAAAGATGACGCTGGATGATGTGGGGCTGCTGTTTGAGTTTATCGGCGGCCTGGGGCTGTTTCTTTATGGTATGCATATTATGGCAGACGGGCTGCAGAAATCCGCAGGTGACAGAGTAAAAACGCTGATGGGATTTCTCACGAGAAACCGGGTGGTGGCAATCTTTGTAGGCGCCGGGATTACAGCCATCATCCAAAGCAGCTCGGCGACGACTGTAATGGTGGTGGGTTTTGTCAATGCGGGTATGCTGACGCTGGCCCAGGCAGTGGGGGTGATCATGGGCGCCAACATTGGGACAACCATTACGGCATGGATTGTGTCTCTGAGTGAATGGGGGAGTCTGTTCAAGCCGGAATTTCTGGCGCCGCTTGTGGTGGGAATCGGTGCGTTTCTGCTGCTGTTTGCCGCCAGTGAAAAAAGGAAAAAACTGGGAGAAATCATGACCGGTTTTGGTGTCCTCTTTATCGGTCTGAGCTTTATGTCGGGAGCCATTACACCCTATCGGGACGCTCCCATTTTTGCACAGGCGTTTCGTATACTGGGGCAGAATCCTCTGCTGGCGGTGATCACAGGCGCAGTGGTGACGGCAGTGATCCAAAGCTCTTCTGCTTCTGTGGGCATCCTGCAGACACTGGCCATGAATGGAGTGGTGAACTGGCAGTCGGCGGTATTTATCACGTTAGGGCAGAATATCGGTACTTGTGTGACCGCGCTTCTCTCCGGCGCAGGTGCGGGAAAAAATGCAAGAAGAGCTTCGGTGATCCATCTTTTGTTCAATGTAATCGGCAGTGTCTGGTTTGGTCTTGTGATGCTTGTATTTTTTTATATGCGGCCCTTATTGGCATCCGCATCCATCAGCAGTGTGGAAATTTCCATATTCCATACGATATTCAATCTTGCCAATACATTGGTGATGTTTCCCTTTGCAAACGGTCTGGTGAGGATTTCGGAATGGATGATTCCGGATGACAAGGGAGAGCGCACAGAGAAAGACGGCGTGGTGGAGCAGCTTGGGAGAAAGCTGGACAGAAGGATACTGAACAATCCGGCGCTGGCAATGGAAACGGCGATGGGGGAAATCGTCCGGATCGGAGTAGTGACACGGGACAATTTCAAAACATCCATACAAGCTGTACGGGACAACAATAAGGAGCAGATCCGGCAGGTACTGGAGATGGAAACCCATATCAATCAGATGGTGAAAATGCTGACATCCTTTCTGGTAGAGGTGGACAATCTTTCTTTGACGGAGATGCAGCATCGGATGATTAAAAATCTCTTTTATACGGTGAGCGATATTGAGCGTATCGGCGATCACAGTGAAAATATTGCCGAACTTGCGGACACCAAACGGAGGGACAAAATACAGTTTTCCGAAAAGGGTGCAAAAGATCTGGAAAGAATGTATGATATGACACTGCATACCTTTGAGGCAGCTCTGGAAGCCAGAGAACTGAACAGTATGGAGGCTGTGAAACGGACGGAGGATACAGAGAGAAAGGTGGATAAGCTGGAAAAGGAGCTGCGGGATAAGCATATCCAGAGACTTTCCAAAGGAAAATGCACACCGGAAAGCGGGATTATTTTTCTGGATGTACTCAGTAATTTGGAACGGATTGCAGACCATGCGGATAATATTGCAGGGTATGTTGCTGCGGAGCAGCGGCCTGCCGGAAAGTCTCTGTAAATGGATGGATCACAAAGGAGAAGAGTCTGCATGCAGAAAATTTTTGTAATTGAGGATGATGAAAATATCAGAGAGCTGGTAAAGATAGCGCTGGAGGGCTATGGTTACTCAGTGGAAACATTTGAGACAGCGGAAAACGGCCTGAAGAAGATGGAGAAGGCAGCTCCCGATCTTGCAGTGTTTGACCTGATGCTTCCGGGGATGGATGGACTGACGGCCATACGCAGGATTCGGGAAAACAGGCAGATTAATAAAATACCAGTTATTATTCTGACAGCCAGGGACAAGGAATATGATAAGGTGGCGGGGCTGGACGGCGGAGCGGATGATTATATTACAAAACCCTTTGGGGTGATGGAGCTGGCTGCGAGAGTCCGTTCGCTTTTGCGCCGCTGCCGGGAAAATGAGGAAAAGGAAGAAGAAACGGTCTGTGCACTGGGCGGACTGACTGTTGATACGGCACTCCGGGAAGTAACAATGCAGGGCCATCCGGTTGCACTCACTTATAAGGAATATGAGCTGCTCACGTATTTGATCCGGAACCGCAGCCGGGTAGTGACAAGAGAAGAGCTGCTGGACAGACTGTGGGAATATACGGCAGATATTGAAACCAGGACATTGGATATTCATATACGGACGCTGCGGCAGAAACTGGGAGCAGAGGGAGGCGGTTATATCCGGACCATCAGAAGTGTGGGCTATCGTTTTGCGGTAGAGGAGAAATAAGAGGAGAGAACGTACATGAAGAAAGCGGTGCTGCTGCGGCTTGGCGCGGTTCTGTTTCTGGCACTGGTGGTAAGCAGTGTGGTTTCTTATTTTGGTATAGGAAATAAGCTGCTGGAGGATAACCGGAAGAATCTGCTGCATATCGTACATATGCTGGAGTATACTCTGGAGGGGAAATCGGATTTACAGAAAGAATGTCTGCAGATCAGGGCATGGCTGGAAGAGGAAGCAGTGCGCTTTACCGTGATTGATATGGAAGGGCGGGTACTTGCGGATACGGAAGCAGAATATTTTGACAGGATGGAAAATCATCTGGAACGGGAAGAGATTCGGGCAGCTCTTGCCGGAGAGGTGGGATATGCCATCCGTGACTCGGAAACTCTGGGAGAAGAAATGCTTTATGTGGCGGCTCTATCGGATGACGGACGCTATGTGATCCGGGCGGCGGCTTCTTACAGTGGAGTAAAGGATTATATGTGGTCGGTGATCCCGATGCTTCTGGTGGGAGCCGGGGCGGCTGCGGTGATTGTTGTAACAGTATCCGTTCGTTTCGCCAATACGATTGCAGGGCCGCTTTCGGAAATATCGGAAGAGCTGCAGAAGATTCATACAGATAGATGGGATTTCCGGTTCCGGAAATATCCGTATGAGGAATTGAATATTATTTCAGAGGCCACCACTAGACTGGCCGGAGAAGTTCAGGAACAGATTTCCCGACTGGAATTTGAAAAGAAGGTCCGACAGGAATTTTTTGACAATGCATCTCATGAACTGAAAACACCGATTACGGCTATCCGGGGCTATGCGGAGCTATTGGTAAATGGATTTGTGCCGGATGAAGAGAAAAAAGCGGAATTTGCCGGACGAATCCTGAAATCCACGGAACAGATGACACAGTTGATTGAAGATATCCTGATGATTTCCCGACTGGAAACAAAGGATGCGGAGGTAACGTATGCCATGATACGGCTGGATGTGCTGCTGGAAGATATCATAGATGAGGCAGGCCCTATTGCCGACCACTGTGAAGTAACACTTTGCAGGGAGTGTCTGCCGGTAACGGCAGAGGCTTCCGTGAAGCAGATGCGGGAGCTTTTCATGAATCTGATCATCAATGGGATCTTATACAACCATCCAGGCGGTCATGTGTGGGTATCTATAAGTGACAGCGGGCAGGATGCTCTGATCCGTGTCAGGGACGACGGAATGGGAATCAGTGAAGATGAGCAGCCCCGTATATTTGAACGATTTTACCGGGTGGATAAGGGAAGAAGCAGAAAGCTGGGCGGCACCGGGCTGGGTCTGTCCATAGTAAAGCATATTGTGGAATATAATGAGGGCAGTCTGGGGCTGCAAAGCAGGCTGGGAGAGGGGAGCGAATTTATCATCCGGATTCCGAAAAAGAGGCTGTGAAAACCGGGCAAAACCTTCCCGGATGCCCGTTTCTTGACAATAGGCGCTTACTTTGCTATACTGCATAAGGCATCTGGGTATTTACATAACAGCATTTATCAATCGTAAGAGGGGAAAAGCCCCGGAGGGAAAATTATGAAGGAGACAAAGAAAACGACAAGAGCTGCCTCAAAGGCAGAGCCGGTAAAGGATGCGGTGAAGGCAGAAGCAGCCAAGGTGGAAAACGCTGTTAAGAGTGCTGCCACAAAGGCAAAGCCGGCTGTGAAGGCAGCGGCAGAAAAGGCAAAGCCGGTGGTAAAAGCTGCGAAGGAAAAGGCCGCGCCGGTGGTAAAAGCAGCAGAAAAGAAAGCGGCAGCAGCCAAAGCGGCAATCGGAAAAGGCGCCGTAACAGAGAAAATCTCAGTACAGTTTGGCGGCAAGTCTTATACTACAGAGGACTTTGTCAGAATTGCGAAGGATGTATGGAAGTACGATTTGGGAAGAGAAGAGAGCGAGTTCAAGTCTGTGGAGCTTTTTGTAAAGCCGGAAGAAAGTACAGTATATTATGTAATCAACGAGGATGTACTGGGAAATTTCGCAATATAAAATACCGATCGGATCGGAGTGCGGAAAGCCGTTGCTTTGGCATTCGATCCTCATATAAAGAAAACGCTCCGCATATGGTAGGCCATACCATATATGCGGAGCGCTTTTTTCAGCTCAGACTGAGCTTTTCGGCCTGGTATTCCTGATCGTAGGTGTCGGTTACCAGATCCCGGATGTGGGAATTACGGTAGGAAGCGGCAATGATCCTGCCGGAATCCAGAGCCAGATCATAGGTGCCGTCTGCTTTCTGAATCAGGTTATTGAACTGTACCACCACTTCGGCATCGCAGGCAACACCGTCTGCCTGCGACAGAGTGGCCATATAGACCAGTTTGATATCATTGTTATGAGAGTTGGCAGTTTCAAAGTATTCCGGTTTCAGTACATTCAGGTAGGCGGAAATCAGCCGGGGATTGCTCCATTTAAAGGTGGTCTTTCCATTGACCCAGATCGGCATCAGGTTCGCTTCGCTGAAAATACGGAGCCCGTACTCTGTGGCGTCTCCAAACAGAGAAGAGGCGGTTTCATTCAGCACTTGAATCTGCTCCCCGGTAAGCTGTGAAGTGTCCCGCAGATAGCGGTCTGCCTGGTCAATGGTAAATTCTCTGGTATAATCTACAGATGCAGTTACTGCATATTCATAGGAAACGGCGTCCTCTTCGGAGAAGGTTGCCCTGACCAGAAAGGTGTCTCCCACATCATAACAGGACTTTTGATCCTGTATCTCATAGACCACAGTCTGAAGAAAAGGATCGGTGCTTTCGTTGGAGAGGACCAGGGAAAGCTCAGGAGCGACTCCTTCATAAGTAATCCGGACATCCTGAAAGATGGTTTCCTCAGAAAGTTCTTTCCCTTCCGGCAGCCCGTTGACTTCGATCTGGAAGCTGTCCTCTTTGATACGGAGCTTCTGATCTCTGGCCTCTTCCTCGTCATACAGGAAATGGACCTCCAGCAGATCTCCGTTTTTCAAATTTCCGTTTTCAGAGAGCAGCCGGATCTGGGCATCTTCCAGAAATGAGGCATATTCTTCGGTTTCCTGAATGGACAGTGAAGCGGTGCCTCTTGAATCATAGCCGGAGTAGGTAATATCTATGTAGTCACTGGGCTGCAGGTTGTCAAAGCTGAAATACCAGAGTACAAAACCCAGCAGCAGGCAGGCCGCAGCTCCCGGTAGCCACAGCTTCTGCCAAAGCGTTTTTTTCCTTCTTTTTTTGGAAGGTCTGTTTTTTGCCGCTGCCGTATGGGGCTGGGGCGTTTTCTTATTATGATGTTTCCGGCCGGCGGATCTGCCGGTCTTTGTCACAGGGGCAGCCGTTTTCTCTGACTTCTGCCGGGCTTTGGCCGCGCTGCCCGCTTTTGCGGTGTGCCCGCTTTTTTTTGCCGTTTTTCCGGCATCGGGTTTGTTTTTCCGCATTTGTATGGTTTTTTCTTCTTTTTTCGTTGTGCTCATAGTTCTGATTGTCTCCACGCATAAAATAAAGGTTGAATCGCGCAAAATTAAGTATATTGGCTCCGGAGAAAATTTGCAATTATTTTTTAATATTTCTTTAAAATTTATGAAATGAGCTGCCGAAAGG
>VSOB01000074.1 GCA_009774625.1 Lachnospiraceae bacterium | reverse complement strand
TGGATTTTTGTTTCGCGCGTACTTCGTTCCTCTTTTGAGGAACTCGTTACGACGCACTCAACAGGCTAAAGCCCATACTAAAAAAGAAGCAATTCCTTTCATGGAAATGCTTCTTTTTTGTTTTCAGATCCATGTCATCTCCCGGACCGCCCATTTGATGTTATAATGCCCTGATCTGGTTCATCAGCTCATCAATATCAAGTCCATGTACCAGTGCCGCTTCTTCCAGTGTCTCACCCTGGGCAGAAGGGCATCCCAGACAATGCATACCTGATGCCATCAGAATCGGAGCGATACCCGGATTTACCGTAAGCATCTCACCGATTGTCATGTCTTTCGTAATCTCTGCCATTTCCACTACCTCCTGTAAAATATGCCATTTCCTCACTGTGGAGCAGCCTTCTGTGGCTTTTGTCTGCAAACAGCCCCACTGACCGGCATTCACTGCGTGAATATTATAATACTTTAACCCCTGATTGGCAAGTTATCCACGTTTTCAACAAAATTTAATAAAAATTTCATGATTTTTGCAGGTTTGTATACAAAAAAATACATGGCGATTCTTGACGTTTCGGTAGTTTAGCACTTATAATAATTTGTATAAGGTTAACAATAGTTTTAACTTAATAAACGATAGGAGGCTATTTCAAAATGAGACCAGAATGGAAAGATTTTGTAAGCGGAAAATGGGATTCAGAAGTCAACGTACGTGACTTCATTCAGAAGAACTATACTCCGTATGAGGGGGATGAATCCTTCCTGGCAGACGCTACACAGAATACAAAAGATCTGTGGGCAACCGTACTTGATTTACAGAAAAAGGAACGTGAAGCAGGCGGTGTTCTTGATATGGATACCAAGGTAGTTTCTACTATTACTTCTCACGGTCCCGGATATCTGGACAAGAGCAAAGAAACAATCGTTGGTTTCCAGACAGACAAACCGTTCAAGCGTTCTCTGCAGCCTTATGGCGGTATCAGAATGGCTGAGAAGGCTTGCTCTGACAATGGATATGAAGTAGATCCTGAAATCAGCGAATTCTTCTCCACACATAGAAAAACGCACAATGCCGGATGCTTTGACGCTTACAATGCAGAGATGAGAGCGTGCCGTTCTTCCCATATCATCACAGGTCTTCCGGATGCTTACGGACGCGGACGTATCATCGGCGATTACAGACGTGTAGCTCTGTATGGTATTGATTATCTGATTGAAGATAAGCAGGCACAGAAAGATTCCACCGGACGCGTTATGACAGATGATGTGATCCGCCTTCGTGAAGAAATTTCCGAACAGATTACGGCATTGAAGCTGATGAAAGAAATGGCTGCTTCCTATGGCTGTGATATTTCCAAACCTGCTACCAATGTACAGGAAGCTATTCAGGCTACCTACTTCGGTTATCTTTGTGCTGTTAAGGAGCAGAATGGTGCTGCTATGTCTCTCGGACGTACTTCCACCTTCCTTGATTGCTTCGCACAGAGAGATTTAAAGAACGGTACCTTTACAGAAGAACAGATTCAGGAGTTTGTTGATCACTTTATCATGAAACTGCGTATGATCAAATTCGCACGTACTCCTGAGTACAATCAGATTTTTGCAGGCGATCCGGTATGGGTTACTGAATCTCTTGCAGGTGTTGGCGTTGACGGACGTCATATGGTAACAAAGATGAGTTTCCGTTATCTGCACACACTTGAGAATCTGGGTGCAAGCCCTGAACCCAACCTGACAGTTCTCTGGTCCACCAGACTTCCTGAGAACTTCAAGAAATACTGTGCTAAGATTTCCATTACCACATCTTCCATCCAGTATGAGAACGATGACCTGATGAGAGTAACACACGGCGATGACTATGGTATCGCATGCTGCGTATCTTCTATGGTAATCGGTAAGGAAATGCAGTTCTTCGGCGCTCGTGCAAACCTTGCAAAATGTCTGCTCTATGCACTGAACGGCGGTGTTGATGAAGTAACCAAGAAACAGGTTGGACCCAAATATCGTCCTGTAGCAGGCGATGTACTGGATTATGACGATGTATATGCAAAATTTATAGATATGATGGAATGGCAGGCAGATGTATATGTAAATACACTGAACATCATCCATTATATGCATGACAAATACTGCTATGAGAGAGCAGAGATGGCTCTTCATGACAGAGATGTGAAGCGCTATTTTGCAACCGGCGTGGCAGGCCTTTCCATCGTTGCTGACTCTCTGTCCGCAATCAAATATGCTAAAGTTGAAGTGGTACGTGATGAGGACGGTGTGATCGTTGACTTTAAGACCACTGGCGAATTCCCGAAATACGGCAATGATGATGACCGTGTTGACTCCATTGCACAGGATATCGTACACAAATTCATGACCGCAATCAGGAGACATCATACTTACAGAAATGGTGTTCCCACCACTTCCATCCTTACCATCACTTCCAATGTAACTTATGGTAAGGCAACCGGTAACACACCTGACGGACGTAAGAAGGGACAGCCTTTTGCACCTGGTGCAAACCCGATGCATGGACGCGATACTCATGGTGCAGTCGCTTCTCTGTCCTCCGTATCCAAACTTCCGTTTAAGGATGCTCAGGATGGTATCTCCAATACCTTCACCATCATTCCTGGTGCACTTGGGAAAGAGGATCAGGTATTCGCAGGAGATATCGAACTTGATCTTAACAACTAATTAACAGGCTTTTTTGCAGGGAGGTTAATGCGATGGATGATAAGAAAGTAGAAGAACTTGTAAAAATGCTGGATTCCGGCATGGCAATGGGTGTGGGGCATATCAATGTAGACACTGACATTACCAGCAAGGAAGCTACCAGCGTCCAGACAATGGGATGTACGGACTGTTCCAGAACCCCGCTGGCATGCAGTGTGCCTACCCTGCATCAGGGTCTTGATGATTATCAGTAAAACAATTGTCAGTGCCTTACGGCATATTCAATGATTTAAGGAGGGATTTTCCTATGGCAACGAATAGTGCACAGGTTGATAACCTGGTAGCTTTGTTGGATGGTTACGCAACAAAAGGCGGACATCATTTGAATGTTAACGTATTGAACAGAGATATGTTATTAGATGCACAGAAGCATCCTGAGAATTATCCTCAGTTAACGATCCGTGTTTCCGGATATGCAGTAAACTTCATCAAATTGACTCCGGAACAGCAGGCAGATGTAATCTCCCGTACATTCCACGAGAGTATCTAAGCACAGCAGGACAAAACCCCCGGATACCCGATTCCGGGGGTTTTCTTTTGATAACAGCAGATACATGAAAGTATGCAAACAAGGCAAAAATGGAGGTAATGTAACATGAGTGGCAGAATCCATTCTCTGGAATCTTTTGGCACTGTAGATGGTCCCGGTGTGCGTTTTGTCGTATTCGTACAGGGATGTCCCATGCGCTGTGCTTACTGTCATAATCCGGATACCTGGGAAATGCAGGCAGGCACTGTTATGGAAGCTGACGAGATTATTGCACAGTATGAAAGAAATATCAGCTTTTACAAAGGAGGCGGCATCACTGTTACCGGGGGAGAACCTCTGATGCAGGTCGATTTTCTCATAGAACTTTTTACACTTGCAAAATCAAAAAATATTCATACCTGCATTGATTCTTCAGGCATAGCATTTCAGCCAGATCATGCCCTCTGGATGAAAAAACTGGACGATCTCCTGGCTCTTACAGATCTGGTCATGCTGGACATAAAGCATATTGATCCTGAGAAACATAGGGAACTGACCGCCCAGCCCAATGATAAGATTCTTGCTTTTGCCGAATATCTTTCTGAAAAGGGGGTTCCTGTCTGGATCCGGCATGTAGTTGTGCCTGGCATTACCGATGATGACAAATATTTGTATAAACTGGGCTACTTCATCGGCGGCTTAAAAACTTTAAAAGCGCTGGATGTACTTCCTTACCATACAATGGGAAAAGTAAAATATGAAAAGCTGGGAATCCCCTATAAGCTGGAAGGCGTAGATCCGATGGACAAAGATAAAGTCATTCAAAAAAAGCAGGTCATTCTGGATGGTATCAAAGCCCGCCGGGCTGAAGATGCAGATCAATAATTTGTATACAACCTGTTACTTTCCTGCATTTTCTACTTGTATTCATCATATATTTGTATTAAAATAAACTTGGTAATTGATACTGATCTATCAATAAGAAATATGATTGTAAGGAGGATATTTATTATGGCATATGTAATCAGTGATGGTTGTGTAAGTTGCGGTGCATGTGAAGGACAGTGCCCTGTTGGCGCTATCAGCATGGGAGATACACAGTTTCAGATTGATCCTGATAAATGCATTAGCTGCGGTTCCTGTGCAGGCGCTTGCCCTACAGGTTCTATCTCAGAGGAGTAAGTGTCATTTTTAAAAGGCAAAGATACAAAAGCACTCAGAAAAATGAGTGCTTTTTTCTTTTTTCCTTTTTTCCTGCTTTTTCCCTGATTAACTCATCAATTTGGCGGAAGTGTTCTTCTTCCCGTTTTACCCGTTCATTCTCCCGTTCATCCTCCCGCTCTGCCTGCAGTCTGAACTGATAATCCAGTTCCTTCAGCACACTTTCTTTTATCTGTTCGCAAAATATTTCATTTTCCTCCCTGATCGTATCCACAATCATATTTCTGAGAAGCATCTGCAGGCGATACGCCTTTTCTTCCCGGTCCCTCACCGGTGCCGTTTCTTTTCTTATCACGCCTGTACCCTTTACAGGAACAGCCACTTCATTTTTCTCTCTTGTCTCTGTGCTTTCTTCCTGCATCCCACTCATCATATCCTGTGTCTCATCCTGACTGCCCTCTATTTCCTGCTTCAGAGCCTTTCTGATCGCCTTTAACTGAAACCCCTGTTCTTTCATCGTTTTTACCCGCTTCAGGCGATTTACATCGTCCTGCGTATAGTAACGATGGCCCAGCTTATTTCGCTTAATCGGCAGCTCCAATTCATCTTCCCAATACCGCAGGACATGACTTTCCACTTCCACCTGCTTTGCTGCATCCGAAATCATGTACATTTTTTGTTCCATACCCTTTTCCTCCTGTCAATTCTGTAAACTGCTTCCCGTCAGTTCAAATAGGGAAAATCTTTCCCTGGTTAAAAAGCAAAAAAGGACCTGCTTTTTATGCTTGTCCTCTTTTGTATGTTCCCACCCTTATGAAATTACATCTGTTTTCGTACTTTCGTAACTATTTCTGCATATTTGCAAATTTGGTATAGTCCGGCAGCCATGCCAGATTAATTGTCCCAATAGGACCATTCCTCTGCTTGGCAATAATTATTTCTGCCACACCCTTCAGCTCTGTATCTTTATTATAGTAATCGTCACGATAGATAAACATGACCACATCTGCATCCTGCTCAATGGCCCCTGATTCGCGCAAATCCGAAAGCATCGGTCTGTGATCAGGTCTTTGCTCCACAGCACGGCTAAGCTGCGACAATGCCAGAACCGGCACACTAAGCTCCCTGGCAAGCGCCTTCAGAGACCTGGAAATATCGGATATTTCCTGCTGTCTGGAATCTGTTCTGCCACTGCCTGACATAAGCTGCAAATAATCAATGATCACCATCTGCAGGCCATGCTCTAACTTATACTTCCTGCATTTGGAGCGAAGTTCAGAAATACTGATTCCGGGGGTATCGTCAATAATCAGTTTGGACTGACCGATAATACCTGCACTCTCGATCAGTTTTTCCCACTCTGCGTCTGTCAAATTACCGGTACGAATGTGCTGAGAGTCTACTTTGGATTCCAGCGAAAACAATCGGTTCACTAACTGTTCTCTGGACATTTCAAGGCTGAAAATCGCCACCGTTTCCTTTTGTTTAAAAGCCACATACTGGGCAATATTCAACACAAATGCCGTCTTTCCCATAGAGGGCCTTGCTGCCACCAAAATCAAATCTGACGGCTGCATGCCGGCTGTTCTGTAGTCCAGATCAATAAACCCCGTAGGAATGCCGGTCACCACCCCCTTATTCCGGGAAGCAGCTTCAATCCGATTCATGGCATTCATCACAATCTCCCGAATCGGCACATAATCACTACTGTTTCTTTTTTGCAGTAAATCAAAAATCTTCTTTTCTGTTTCCTCCAGTATGTACTCCAGACTCTCTTTCCCTGCATAACAGGTATTGGCAATTTCCTCATTCAGTCGAATCAGTCTGCGCAATGTTGCTTTTTCTGCCACAATATTAGCATAGTACTTTACATTTGCCGATGTAGGCACTGCGGTAATCAGTTCCCGGATAAATTCCAGACTGCTGATTTCCGGCGGCACATCTTTTTCCCGGAGCCTGTCCTGCAGTGTGATCAAATCCACCGGTTTTCCTTCGTCATTCAGCTCCACCATAGATGCAAAGACGATGCCATACTGTTTTCCGTAAAAGTCCTCTTCCCGTAAAATCCCGGACGCTTCAACGATTGCTTCCCTGTCTATCATCATGGAACCGATCACAGACTGCTCCGCTTCCACACTATGAGGCAGTACCCGTTTCAGCACTGCTTCTTCCATTGCTGCCATATATTCCCTTCTACTTTTCTTCCACTACCTTGACCTTCAACTGGCCGCTTACTTTAGGATGGAGTTTCACCTGAACCTGGTAAACTCCAAAGTTCTTAATCGGCTCTGACATCTGTATCTTCTTTTTATCTATTTCCATTCCGCATTGGCTTTTCGCTGCCTGCGCGATCTCTTTACTGGACACAGAACCAAATGCCTTTCCGCCTTCTCCGGCCTTCATTTTGACAATCACTTCTTTTGTCTCCATCTCTTCAGCAAACGCTTTTGCAGCTTCCAGCCGTTCTCTGGCTATTTTCTCTTCGTTGGCCTTCTGAAGTTTCAAATCATTCAGATTTTTTGCGTTTGCTTCCACCCCCAGCTTCTTAGGCAGTAAAAAATTCCTCACATAGCCGTCGCTGGCCTCAACGATTTCTCCTTTTTTCCCAAGGCTTTTCACATCCTCTAACAGTATTACTTTCATGTCAAATCACCCTCTTCAATCATAGTATCCAATGTATGTTTCATTATTCTGACGGCTTCCTCCAATGATGCATCTTCCATCTGTGCGCCTGCAATATTCATATGGCCGCCGCCGCCCAGACGCTCCATAATCACCTGCACATTCACCTCATCAATAGATCTCGCACTGATAAAAATTTTGCCCTGATATTCCGTCATAACAAAACTTGCTTTGATCCCTTTTATATTTAACAGTTCATTCGCTGCCTGTGCCCCCAGTACAGTGGGACTCAAAACACCTTCGCTGGAACATATAGAGATCGCATAATTTCCACGATATATTTCTGCCTGGCTGACCGCATCCGCTTTTGTTTTATATTCCAGTGCATCCTCCCGGAACAGTTTACGCACCCTTGTAACATCCGCCCCATTCCTGCGTAGATAAGCCGCCGCCTCAAAAGTCCGTACTCCTGTCTTTGTCGTAAAATTACTGGTATCCACGATGATGCCTGCATACATGCTGTTGGCTTCTTCGATACGCAGGCGGATTCCTTCTTTGATATATTGCAGGATCTCTGTTACCATCTCGCATGCCGAGGATGCATATGGCTCCACATAAGACAATGTGGCATTTTCAATTGTTTCCGAACCCTGTCTGTGATGATCCAGCACCACGATGGATTTGCATGTACGCAACAATTCCGGACATTCCGTTATACTGGGTTTATTCACATCCACTACCACCAGCACTGTATTATTTCCGGATGCCTCAACGGCCTCTGCACTGTTGATCAGCATATCTTCTTCATATTCTGTATTATTCTGAAACATATCCACCAACGGCCTGACGGAAGTCGTCACATCATTGATTACAATATGGGCCTTACGCTCCAATGACTTGGCAATCCGATAAATACCAACGGCAGCGCCAAAACTGTCCATATCTGCCAGACGATGGCCCATAACCAGCACTTTGTCTTTCGAGGAAATAATTTCGTTCAGTGCATGCGCTTTTACTCTTGCTTTTACCCTTGTATTTTTCTCAACCTGCTGACTCTTCCCGCCATAATATGTTATGGAATTAGAAGTCTTAACCACCGCCTGATCTCCGCCGCGTCCGAGCGCCAGGTCAATTGCTGTCCTGGAAAATTCATAATTCTGTGTATAGCTCAAACCATCCAGTCCGACCCCAATACTCAAAGTCACTGCCATTCCGTTTCCGATATTAACGGTTTTCACATCATCCAACAGATCAAATTTACTTTCTTCCAATTGAAGAATTGACTCCTTGCGAAGAATCACCAGATACTTGTCTTTCTCCATCTTCTTTGCAATTCCGTCAAGAGAAGCTATATACTTATTAATCTTTCTGTCAATCAGGGCAATCAGAAGAGAACGCCTTACCTCTTCCACACTTTCCAGCGCTTCCTCATAATTATCCAGATATATCATCCCCACTGCCAGAGACTGGTTATCGTTTTCCCGCAACGCGATTTTTAATGCGGTTTCGTCATACAAATACAATGCGATCAGAAACCCTTTATAATTTGGTTCCTGAAATATTTCACTGTTTACCGTCATATCCTTCAGGGATATCCGCTTCATCTTTGCTGAGAACTCACTGTCCTCAAACTCCAGTTCCATTTCTGTCTCTTCCTCTTCATCAGGAAAGCATTCCTTTGTCAGAGTGGGAAAAATCGTGGAAATAGATTTACAATATCCCTTTTCCTTATGTATGACCGATTCAAATGCCTTATTAGACCAAACAACTTTTCCGCCTTCATCCAAAAGTGCATATGGTATCGCCATTTCACGTAAAAGCCGTTTCTGAATCTGACCATACTGTGTTGCAAAACTGATCAGCTCATTCATGATAACCGGTTTATTGTAAAACATCATCATAAAAATCACTAAGAAATAAACCAGCAATGCGCCGGTCAGCAAAAGCCCTGACCGATAATCCATTAAATATATAACAAGATTTACCAGAGACAGCAGGATCCCCATTGCGATAGAACCCTGAAGATACGATCTCAGCCTCCCTTTTATCTTAATCCTTTTTTTCATCTTCCTACCCTCCGGGCAAAACCCGATCTATTTATATTCTACTTACATTCGTTCTGATTGCCATTGTCATAACAGGGAAAACTATCCCTCACAAACCATTTAACTGAACATAGCAATTGATAATATAACAATTATCATTTATTATAGCATTTTTTATTTACAAATGCCACAATATTATATCGTCAAATATAAGGAGATTTTGTATAAATATGTCAGTTTATGAATATTAAGAAAAAAAGAACGACCAACCGTCTCAACAGACAGTTGGTCAGTTTTCCCGCTCTTCTTATTTTGCCTTATTCTGCAACATAAGGCATCAAAGCAATGTGTCTTGCCCTCTTGATTGCCACGGTAAGAGCTCTCTGATGCTTTGCACAGTTACCTGTAATACGACGGGGAAGGATCTTCCCTCTTTCAGATACATATCTTTTTAATTTATTGGTATCTTTATAGTCAATCACATTGTCTTTGCCACAGAATACACAAACTTTTTTTCTTCTGCGCATTCCGCCTCTGCGCTTCATCGGTCCATCTGATTTCTCTGCTTTATTAAAAGCCATGATGCATACCTCCTGCTCAACTATTTTTTCAGTTAAAAGGCAGCTCCTCATCAATTCCATCCGGAATATTCATAAAACCGTCTCCCACAGAAACCGGTTCCGGCCTGCTGACAGGAGCACTGTAACCGCCTTCCTGTCCTGAACTTGCATTCTTGCTCTCTGCAAATTCATGATCCTCTACTACTACATCGGTTGTATATACTTTTACGCCGTCCTTATTGGTATAACTGCCTGTCTGAATCCGTCCTGTAACAAGCATCTTGAGTCCCTTGCGTAGATACTTTTCAGCAAACTCCGCCTGTCGGCCAAATGCAACACAACCTATAAAATCAGCAGTGTTTTCATCCCCGTTTCGATTAAAACGGCGATCGACAGCCAGCGTATATCTTGCTATTGCTGTCGCATTCTCTCCCTGAGAATACCGAACTTCCGGGTCTCTTGTTAATCTACCCATAAGAATTACTCTATTCATATAGTCCCTACTTTCTATTATGCCTCGTCCTGTCTAACGCATAAGTATCTGATCACATTGTCCATAATACGTACACGGGATTCAATCTCCGCCGGGACACTGGATTCAGCATCGAACTGAATGAAATAATAGAACGCTTCTCTCATTTTCTGAATTTCGTAAGCCAGTCTCTTCTTTCCCCACTCATCAACATTCGTAATCGTTCCATCGAATCTTTCAATGAGCGCTTTGCATTTTTCAACTGTAGCTGCTCTTTCATCATCTTCGATTTTAGCATTGACAATCACGGCTAATTCATACTTGTTCATGCTTCTTACCTCCTTTTGGTCTCTGGCCCCTTTTCGCAAAGGAGCAAGGAATAAAATATATCACAGAAGTGTATGATACCATAAAACCCCCGTGTTTTCAAGGGATTTTTCTGATTTCCCTGGCATTTTTTTCTACCTGCTTTCTGGATATCATAATCTGATGTCCGCATCCCAGACATTTCAGTCTGAAATCAGCCCCCACCCGTAGTATTTCCCATTCTTTGGAACCACAAGGATGCTGTTTTTTCAACGTTACAACATCCCCAACCTGAAAATCAAATTTCATATCCTTTCATCCTTTTTCTCATGCAGACTTTACCATACATATAATACTACAGTTATTCGGTTTCATCTACCTGGGAAAAAATCTCTCCGATACTGCCCTGTATCACCAAATCAGCTACGCTGTCTCTGGGCGTTGCGGTTTTATTAATCAAGATCAACTTATTTCCTCTATAATAATCGATCAATCCCGCTGCCGGATATACCGCAAGAGAAGTACCCCCGATAATCAGGACATCCGCTGCGCTGATACAGGCAACGGCTTCCGATATTGTCTGATTGTCCAGTCCTTCTTCATACAGCACCACATCCGGCTTAACAGGGCCGCCGCACTGACATTTGGGCACACTCTGTGAATGCAGAATATACTCCGCATCATAAAACTTATGACATTTTTCACAATAATTTCGATGTACACTTCCATGCAGCTCTAATACCTTTTTACTGCCGGCTGCCTGATGTAAGCCGTCAATATTCTGTGTAATAACTGCCTTTAATTTGCCTTCCTGTTCCCATTTGGCGAGTTTTTTATGTGCTGCATTCGGCTGTGCCATAAGACACAACATCTTGTCTCTGTAAAACCGGTAAAATTCCTCTGTATGGCTTCGGTAAAAGGTATGGCTCAAAATAGTTTCCGGAGGATAGTCATACTTCTGATTGTAAAGCCCGTCCACACTTCTGAAATCCGGAATACCGCTCTCTGTGGAAACACCGGCTCCGCCAAAGAACACCACATTATCTGACTCTGCCATAATCTTCCGAAATTGCTCCAACACACTCATATAATCCCTCTTTTCGCTATTCCCTCTGTATTCTACTGTGCGAAATTACTCTTTTTCTTAGGTATGGCAAAATCGGGATGCTCTCCCAGCCATGTATTCTGCGGCATATTATTAATAACAGACATATCCTCTGCAGTCAGTTCAAAATCAAATATATTTTGATTCTGCTTCATTCTTTCCATCGCAGAAGATTTAACCAGCGGTATAATTCCTTTCTGTAACAGGAAACGCAGACAAATCTGTGCCACTGTCTTACTATACTTTTCCGCGTACTCTTTCAAAACAGGATGATCCAGCATAGCACTCCTTCCAAGCGGACTCCATGCCTGTACCCTGATATCATGTTCGAAACAATACCTGACTGCCGCTTCCTGAGTATAACCAGGATGTATTTCCAACTGATCCACGACAGGTTTTACGGTACAGTTTTTCAGTATATTTTCCGTATGATGAGGAAGAAAATTACTCAATCCGATCCCTCTTACCTTTCCGCTCTGATAAAGTTCCTCCAAAGCATGCCAAGTATCCAGATCCTTCTCTTTCCAATCCTGGTCACCTTCTTCTCCTCTCGGCCAATGAATCAAATATAAATCCAGATAATCCATTTGCAGTCTGTCCAATGTCCTGGTAAAGGCTTCCTTAGCTTCCTGATATCCCCGTTCATCTATCCAGAGCTTTGATACGATAAAAAACTCATCTCTGGGAATGCCGCTTTCTCTTACCGCCTGTCCCAATACACGCTCCGTTTCATAAAGAGATGCCGTATCAAAATATCGATAACCTGCCTTAATGGCTGTACGGTTAATCGCCAGATTATCTCCGCCCTTTGCATTATATGTTCCAAATCCAATGCACGGAATCTTAACCCCATTGGAGAGGGTATAGCAATCATTTATTGAATGCATCATTCATACCTTCCTTCTCTTTTAAATAACAAATTCATCATAAAGTTTCTTACGGCAGGCCACGTCACTGGCTGCTTTCATAATATCTTCTGTACGTCCCTGTTCTGCAAGTTTCCGGTTAAGCTGATTGATCCGTACCAATTCCGCATGCAATGTATCACACTCCGCACTCAGTGTATCACGTTCCGCACTCAGTGTATCACGCTCCGCACTCAGTGTGTTACGTTCTGCACTTAGCGCATTTACCTCATCCTGCATTTCATCAATCATAAGCTGTACCGTGTTCCTGTCAAGTATCCTGAGTTCTTCTGAAAATATTCCCATAACTTCCTCCATGTTGCAGCATATCCGGTAAATATCCTCATATATGAACTTGAATTCCGGATATACCTCAATTAATTCCACGATTTGTTCCGGATCATCCTCACTGAAAAATGTCAGCCATGCTTCCAGCCTGTTTTTTATAGTTTTATTGTAACGTTTCTTTTTAAAGATATCAAGCGGTATAAAAATGTATTTCTGCAGCAATTCCAATTTCAGTCCGCTGTCAGAACATTGTTCAAAATAATGCACATATGTATCCGGAAATAAATGAAAAGGAGCCGCACTTTTTTCAAAAAGCACAATCGTATATACACTCTTGATATCCTCATAGCTGAAGCCTTTCTTTTTGGCATCTCTGACCCTTTTATATTGCCTCAAGAGCATATCTGCAGAATAACAGGCACTACGTTCTCCGGGAAACTTATAACCAATTTTCTGTACTTCCACATTTGCAATGCTTCCATCCTCCAGTTCTACCACAATATCGGTAACCACCAGTGTATTCTCATCTGCAATCCGTGTAGAATCATTTGGCAGTGCACATAAAATTCTTACATTTTTCTTTAAAAGAAGTGACAGTAAATCCTCTAATCGTTCCGGTGCCTTTTCAGGATTTAATATTTCCTTACTAAAAGAATCATATAAAACTTTTACCCCTTTTACACCTGCACAAAAATTGAGAAACTCTTCCCTCTGCGCCAATGACCAGCTATGAAATCTGCCCGATAATTTTCTTTTGCCCTCAATCTCGGCAAGTATATCCTCTTTGGTACGGATCATAGGAAAATACTGCTGTAGATAGTTCGCCATAACGCCCTCCTTGATATGATTTATATGATGTGAGTAACTTCCCGAAACGGGATAAGAAGCACAAAGGCTTTAGACTGCTGCAAGAATATGTAGCAGAGACAAATACTCTATGAGCATTAATATATCATATTATTTTTATCAGTACAAGTATTATCTGTTAAAT
>VSOB01000073.1 GCA_009774625.1 Lachnospiraceae bacterium | reverse complement strand
ACCATACAAATACTGAATATGCAATAAAATTGAAAAGCCATTCCTCCCCAATTTACTCTTTGTTTGTAAACGTACACTTTTGCAAATTATAAGAGGAAAATGATACATGGTTTTTTCATCGTTGGTATTTTTATGGATTTTTCTTCCGATTGTATTTGTCGGATACTTTTTCATTCAAGACAGATATAAAAATATATTTTTACTTTTGGGCAGCCTGATATTTTATGCATGGGGTGAACCCAGATATATTTGTCTTATGCTTTGTTCCATTTTTATCAATTATGGAATTGGACTTCTCATGGACAGATATAAGAATAAAAAGAAGCTATTGTTGATTTTAAGTATTTTGATCAATATTGGAATACTTGGCTATTTTAAATACTTTGCCTTTTTACTTGAGATTATAAGTAAATGTACCGGAAAAAAGATAGAAATACCGGAAATTACACTGCCAATAGGAATATAATTTTTTACTTTTCAGATTTTATCTTATGTCATAGATTTATATCGGGGAAATTATAAAGTACAGAAAAATATTGTCCGTCTTGCATTGTATATTTCATTCTTCCCTCAATTAATTGCGGGTCCTATTGTTCAGTATAAAGATATTGACTGGCAGATTGCCCACAGAGTTTGTACATTTGAAAAAACTGCATGGGGAATCAGGAGATTTATTTATGGCCTGGGGAAAAAAGTTATGATTTCCAATATAATTGCCCAGTGCGTAGATATTATTTATGGATTAGATTATACGGATTTAACGGGAATTCTTGCCTGGATTGGTGCGATACTTTATACATTACAGATTTATTATGACTTTTCCGGTTATTCGGATATGGCAATCGGACTGGGGCGAATTTTTGGATTTGAGTTTCGGGAAAATTTCGCTTATCCCTATCTGTCCTCCTCTGTACAGGAGTTTTGGCAGAAATGGCATATATCTCTGAGCACTTGGTTCAGAGAATATTTATATATACCATTAGGGGGAAACCGAAAAGGGAGAGTAAAAACATACCTCAATTTAATGGTTGTGTTTTTTGCAACCGGATTATGGCATGGTGCGAATTTTAACTTTATACTGTGGGGATTGTATCATGGAATGTTCCAGATTATAGAAAGAATTGGGCTGAAGAATTTTCTTGCCAGACATAAAATCATTACACATATATATACAATAATTGTTTTTGTTTTTGGGTGGGTAGTGTTTCGGTCAGATAATTTGATCCAGGCTGTGGAAATGATCAAGAGAATGTTAATGCCCTGGAAATATACAAGTACTTCACTGGTTATGGGCAAAGTATTTGGCAATAAGACTGTGACAGTGATTTTTGCAGGAATTTTGGGATGTGGAGTGATACAACTGTTTTTGAATAAAACAAAAGTAATGGAAAGGCTGAAAGATTCCTGCCTGGAAATTATATATTGCAGTATAATTCTTATTTTATGCATTGCAATGCTGGCAAGCAATACCTATAATCCGTTTATTTACTTTAGATTTTAAGGAGAGTGGGTTATTTATGAAAAAAAATAAATCGATCATATGGATAATTGTTTTTCTGATTGTAGTAGTCTCCCCCTCTTTTACTTATTTTTTTCTGGGGCGATATGTAGATTCTGAAAATTATGAAAACAGAAGCACAGCGTCAAAACCGGTTCTTACAATAGAAAATTATGGATCTTTTCCAAAAGAATATGAAGCATATTATAATGATAACATTCCTTTCAGAAATCAGTTAATCCGGTTTCATAATTCTATTGACTATTTTGTTTTTAAGCAATCATCAAGTGAAAGAGTGGTGGTTGGCAAGAATGACTGGTTGTTTTATTGTGATGATACAGACGGAAATCCTTTGGAACAGTCATTGGGATATTGGGACTTTACAGATGTAGAGCTTCAGACAATAGCGGATAATTTAATGTCTACAAAACGTATTTTGGAAAGTCTGGATATTGAATTTATTCTTTTTATTGTACCGAATAAGGAAACGATATACAGGGAAGAATTGCCGGATTATTATGAGGTGAAAAATTATAATACAAGTACAGATCAACTGGTAGAGTATTTGGTGAGAAATACGGATATCCGTGTAGTATATCCGAAGCCGGAACTATTACAGATCAAAGAGGAAAAACCGGATCTGTTTCTTTATCATAAACTGGATACACATTGGAATTATGTGGGTGCTTATATGGGGGCAAAGAGCCTGGCGGAAGAATTGGGGATTGAAATGCCGTCTTTAGATGAAGTTGATTTGGAGCCTGTGGTGTCTTCAAGTGGTGATCTGGCTAATATGCTGAATATAAGAGTAAAAGATGCAGATATTGATTACAGGATTTCCGGCATCAGCACTCTGGATACAGTGAATGAAAAATGGGATATACCAACAGAATTTATTTATCATACAGCCGGGGCGGACAGCCGAAGACTATTTGTGAGAAGGGATTCTTTTTCCAATGCACTTGCGCCTAACTTGGCAACACAATTTGAAAACAGTATGTGGGTCCGTTATGGAAACTTTGACCAGCAACAGATTTTTGACTATGGAGCGGATATTTTTGTTCTTGAGGTTGTCGAGAGATATGAGAGGAGCAAGAATGGACTGGAAAACTTCAGGATATCGCTTGTAAGCTCTGCTGTGGAAAACGATGAAAATGGGACAAAAAGAATTTCAATGATACCAGCAGTCAGTAAAGCAGATTTACAATATGTTTCTATTTTTAAAAAAAATGATGGGAGAGAAAATACAGAAGCTATTCAGGTACTGCAGCCATTTGGCAAACAGATGGTTTTGAATGTTCCGGATTATGAAACCGGGGAAATTTATATTTATATTTTTGAGGATGGGTCAGGAGAGAAAATTTTAGAAGAAATTACAATTGTATATTGAAAATAAGATTCATGTTTGTAGAAAACGGTAACAGTTTGATTTTGATAAAAGATCTGGGTACCGTTTTTTTGTTTTCTTTTACAACTTTCATTTCCGATGTCGGCTGGTGACATGATATAATAAGGAAGCGCACTGATGTGCGCGTAGGTCAGCAGCCTGTCGGCTGGTAACATGATATAATATATGTGGAAAAACCAGATGGAAATATGGCCGCCAGGATGGCAGGGTATCAGAAATGGAAAGGAACCAACTATGAAACGGCTGAATGAGGACATCAAATCAGGAGAATTAAAGCAGGTGTATCTGCTTTGCGGAGAGGAAGCCTATCTGCGCAGACAGTACAGGGACAGGCTGCGCAGTGCGCTTTCGGAAGGGGATGCGATGAACTGTCATTATTTTGAGGGCAGAAATGTCCATCCGGGAGAGATTATTGATCTGGCGGAGACTCATCCTTTTCTGGCACAGCGCCGTGTGATTGTGATAGAAAACAGCGGACTGTTCAAAAAGGGCGGAGAGGCATTGGCAGATTATATGACAGATATGTCAGAAACAGCCTTTTTTGTATTTGTGGAAACGGAAGTGGACAAGCGCAGCCGGCTTTACAAAGCGGTTAAGGCAGCAGGGCGGATTACGGAATTTCCGGTACAGGATACCGGGACGCTGAGCCGCTGGATCGCAGGTCTGGCAGGAAAGGAGAATCAGAAAATTTCCGGTCAGGATGTCCGGTATTTTCTGGAGATGACAGGCACGGATATGGAAAATATACGAATGGAACTGGAAAAACTGTTCTGCTATACATGGGGACGGGAGCAGATTACCAGAGAAGATATGGAGGCTGTCTGTACGAGAAAGATCACAAATCAGATTTTTGATATGGTACATGCCATTGCAGATAAGAATCAGAAAAAGGCGCTGGATTTGTATTATGATCTTCTGGCATTGAAGGAGCCGCCGATGCGCATCCTTTATCTGATTGCCAGAGAGTTCAATCTGTTGATGCAGGTAAAAGAATGCAGAGAAAAAGGATATGACAATAAAACCATAGCAGGCAAAACCGGACTGCGGGATTTTTTGATTGGAAAATATGCATCCCAGGCATCCAGGTTCGGGATGGACAGCTTAAAGGAAGCGCTGCATGCCTGTGTGGAGGCGGAGGAACGGGTGAAAACAGGCAGGATGCAGGATGGGATGAGTGTGGAACTTTTACTGATGTCGTACAGCTGGTAGAGGAAGGACTTCCCAATATTGCGCTTGAAAAACCACCGGAAACGGTGTAGAATCGAACAGGAAAAGACAGGAAAAGGAGAAACTGGGTATGGCACTGAATAAAAAACCGGTAAAGGGTATGAAAGATATACTGCCTGGGGAAATGGAGATCCGTGATTATGTGATCAGTGTAATCAAGGAAACCTATAAGGCGTTCGGTTTTACTTCTATAGAGACTCCCTGTGTGGAAAGCATTGCGAATCTGAGCAGCAAACAGGGCGGAGAAAATGAAAAGCTGATCTTTAAGATTCTGAAACGGGGCGGAAAGCTGGATATAGAGGGGGCGGAGTCGGAAAACGATCTGGTGGACGGCGGCCTGCGCTATGATCTGACAGTGCCGCTGGTGCGGTATTATGCAGCACATGCCAGTGAACTGCCGGCGCCCTTTAAGGCGCTGCAGATGGGAAATGTATGGCGTGCAGACCAGCCTCAGCGGGGGCGTTACCGCCAGTTTATGCAGTGTGACATTGATATTCTGGGCGAGGCATCCAATCTGGCGGAGATCGAGCTGATTCTGGCGACGACTGCCACACTGGGCAAGCTGGGATTTCAGGATTTCCGGATTCGGATCAATGACAGGAGGATTTTAAAGGCAATGGCTGCTTACAGCGGCTTTGCGCCGGAGGAATATGATTCGGTATTTATCATTCTGGATAAGATGGATAAGATAGGACTGGACGGAGTGGCCGCAGAGCTGGCAGCCGGCGGTTTTGCGCCGGAGGCGGCAGAGCGCTATACAGCCTTGTTCCGGGATATGGAAGAGACAGACGGGAAAGCTCCCGGCGCGGCACTGGCGCTGCTGGCGGACCGGCTGATCGGTGCGGATGTGCTGGAAGAGGACGTGAAAGCAAGTCTGACGGAAATTATTGAAAGTGTGGACGCTACTAAGGCTGCCGCATTTGATATCGTATTCGATCCCACACTGGTAAGAGGCATGTCCTACTATACGGGGACGATCTTTGAAATTGCCATGCCACAGTTCGGCGGGAGCTGCGGCGGCGGCGGACGTTATGACGGCATGGTCGGCAGATTTACCGGAAAAGATGTACCGGCCTGCGGATTTTCCATTGGTTTTGAACGGATCATTCTGCTGCTGATGGAAAACGGGTTTCAGATACCTGTCCGTCCGGAAAAGACGGTGTTTCTGATCGAGAAGGGCATCACAGGGGAACGTCTGTGTGAAATCGTTGCAGAGGCCCAGCAGGAGCGTGAGGCGGGAAAGCAGGTGCTGGTGGCCCGGATGAATAAAAATAAAAAGTTCCAGAAGGAGCAGCTTACGGCAGAGGGATACGGGGTGTTCCGGGAATTTTATAAAAATCCCTTACAGTAAAGAGGAGGAAAACAATGGCAGAGGCAATGAAAGGGCTGCACAGAAGTCACAGATGTGCGGAACTGGGAATACAGGATACAGGAAAAGAAGTGACTCTGATGGGATGGGTGCAGAAGCAGAGAAATGCAGGCGGTATTATCTTTGTGGATCTGCGGGATCGTTCCGGTCTGATACAGGTGGTTTTTGAAGAAAGCGACTGTGGCGGCGAACATTTTGCAAGAGCGGAAAAGCTGCGGAGTGAATTTGTGATCGCGGTGGTGGGAACCGTGGAAAAAAGGGCGGGAGCAGTGAATGCATCTCTTTCCACAGGTGAGATTGAAGTACGCGCAGGACAGATGCGTATTCTTTCCGAGGCACAGACGCCTCCGTTTCCCATTGAGACCGGTTCCAAAACAAGAGAGGATTTACGTTTGCAGTACCGGTATCTGGATCTGCGCCGTCCGGATCTGCAGAGGAATATTATATTGCGCAGCAGCATTGCCGCCAGCATCCGTACCTTTATGACACAGGAGGGATTTCTGGAGATCGAAACCCCCATTTTGGGAAAGTCCACACCGGAAGGCGCCAGAGATTATCTGGTACCCAGCCGGGTACATCCGGGGTGCTTTTATGGGCTGCCCCAGTCTCCTCAGTTGTTTAAGCAGCTTTTGATGTGTTCGGGCTTTGACCGGTATTATCAGATCGCAAAATGTTTCCGGGATGAGGATCTGCGGGCGGACAGACAGCCGGAATTTACCCAGTTGGATATGGAGCTGTCTTTTGTGGATGTGGAGGATGTCATAGAAATCAATGAACGTCTGCTTCAGTACGTCTGCCGTGAGGCAGTGGGGCTTGAGGTGCAGCTTCCCATTCCCAGGATGACCTGGAGGGAGGCTATGGAGCGCTTTGGTTCGGACAAGCCGGATACCCGTTTTGGCATGGAGCTGGTGAATGTATCCGATCTGGTAAAAAACTGCGGATTCGGTGTCTTTACCTCTGCACTGGAGGCAGGCGGCAGTGTCCGCGGCATCAATGCCAAAGGACAGTCAGGCATGGCCAGAAAGAAAATCGATGCGCTGGTGGACTTTGCAAAGGGCTATGGGGCGAAGGGACTGGCATATCTGAGCATTCAGCAGGACGGCAGTTATAAATCCTCCTTTGCCAAGTTTATGACACAGGAGGAACTGGATACCCTTGCAGGCGGGATGGACGGCGAGCCGGGGGATCTGCTTTTCTTTGCTGCGGATAAAAATAACATAGTATACAGTGTGCTGGGAGCGCTGCGTCTGGAATTGGGTGAACAGATGGGACTGATCGATCATGACCGTTTTGATTTTCTGTGGGTGACAGAATTTCCGCTGTTTGAGTGGAGTGAAGAGGAAAATCGTTTTGTGGCGGTGCACCATCCCTTCACTATGATGATGGAGGAAGATCTGCAGTATCTGGACAGTGATCCGGGCAGGGTACGTGCCAAGGCCTATGATATCGTGTTAAACGGTGTGGAGCTGGGAGGCGGCAGTGTGCGTATCCATCAGAATGAGATTCAGGAAAAGATGTTTGAAATACTGGGCTTTACCAAAGAGGATGCCCACAACCGGTTTGGTTTTCTGCTGGATGCTTTCCGGTATGGAGTGCCGCCGCATGCAGGACTGGCCTATGGGCTGGATCGTCTGGTCATGCTGCTGGTAAAAGCAGACAGTATCCGGGAGGTTATGGCATTTCCCAAAGTCAAGGATGCTTCCTGCCTGCTGACCGGTGCGCCGGATACGGTGGATCAGATACAGTTGACAGAGCTGCATCTTCTGGCAGACGAACAGGCTTCACAGGAAGTGTGATGTCAGAGATTTCTGTATATACGGTCCGGACAGGGGCTTTTTCGGGAGAGGAACCGGCCCGGCGGGCCTGTCGGGAGCTGGACAGGGTACGGCTTGGCAAGGCGGATGCCTGTAAAAGAAAAGAGGACAGGGTTCGGAGCATATGCTGCGGGCTGCTGCTTCAATATGCGCTGCGCAGATACCTGAAAACGGAAGAAAAGGTGGAGATCCGTTATGCTTTTGGGCCTTATGGGAAACCCTATCTGCCGGAATATCCCCGGCTGCAATTCTCTCTGTCCCATTCGGGCGGTTTGGTGGGCGCTGCTTTTGCAGACAGGGAAGTGGGACTGGATGTGCAGGCTGTCCGCCCGGTACGAAAAACAATGGCCCGGCGGATCTTTTCTGCTTCGGAATATGACCGGTATGAGCATATGGTTTCCTGTGAAGAGCAGACCGATTGGTTTTTTCGCTGCTGGTGTGCCAAGGAAAGCTATGCCAAGCTGACGGGAGAGGGACTTGGAACGGATTTCCGCCGGATTTGCTTTGTGCCGGAACACAGATGTATTCTGCCGGACGGTGTCTGCATGGAGGATACGCCTGCGCCTGGGTATTATCTGAATGTATGCACAAGACGGACAGAAGAAGCGCCCCATTTTGGCAGAACAAAGGATACGACGGAAGAACTGCTGCGGTATTTCCGGCTTTCTTAGAAGGTGCAAAGGGCAGAGATTCACTAGCCGGAGTTTTTTGCATATTCTGTCATAAGAGCAAATATGCGGAGCAGATTTATGGCATATTATACAATAGTAATGGATGCCGGACATGGCGGTTCAGACCTGGGAGCAGTTTATAACGGACGGTATGAGAAGGACGACAATCTTGCACTGACGCTGGCGGTGGGGAATATTTTGCAGAATGCGGGCATTAATGTGATCTATACCCGGACAGAGGATGTCTATGAGACGCCTTACCGGAAGGCGCAGGAAGGAAATCTGGCCGGAGCGGATTATTTCATTTCCATTCACAGAAATTCCAGTCCGTATCCCAATACGTATTCAGGGGTGGAGTCTCTTGTGTATTCCAAAGGCGGCATTGCGGAAATCATAGCAAAAAATATCAACAGACAGCTTTCTTATCTGGGGTTCCGGAACATTGGCGTGACAGAGCGGCCCAATCTGATCGTTTTAAACAGCACGCAGATGCCTGCGGTATTGGTGGAAGTGGGTTTTCTGAATACGGATGCGGACAATGTACTCTTTGACCTGGAGTTTGAGGCCATTGCAGAAGCCATTGCCTATGGGATACTGGAATCTCTGGGTGTTGTATAAGGTGTGATTGGGGAAAGGAGTCTCTGCAGAGCCGGGAAAAGGCCGTAAGAAGGCAGAGAAAAAACGGAATCAGGAAACATGAAGCGGAAGAGAAGAAATGGGCTGTCACAGATTCAGTTGATTGCCATAGGATTTTTTTTGATTATTGTTACAGGAACACTGCTTCTGATGCTGCCCTGTGCGGCAAGAGGAGAAGCAGCCGGGTTTCTGGATGCTTTGTTTACGGCCACCAGTGCCACCTGCGTGACAGGACTGGTGGTGGTGGATACGTATCGGAACTGGAGTCTGTTCGGGCAGGTGGTGATCCTGCTGCTGATTCAGACAGGCGGTTTGGGCTTTATGACCATTGGTGTGTTCTTTTCTATCTATATCCGGAGAAAGATCAGCCTGCGGGAGCGGGAGCTGCTGCAGGAGAGTATCAATACGCTGCAGTTGGCCGGTGTTGTCCGGCTGACAAAGCTGATCGTAAAAGGCACTTTGCTGCTGGAAGGCATGGGAGCTGTTTTGCTTGCAGTCCGGTTTGTGCCGGAATTTGGCTGGGGCCGCGGATGTTACTATGGCGTATTTCATGCCGTATCCGCTTTCTGCAACGGCGGCTTTGATCTGATGGGCGAACAGGAGGCTTATGCGTCTCTGGTCGCCTATGCGGCGGATCCGCTGGTCAATCTGGTTATTATGTTTCTGATTGTAGTGGGAGGCATCGGCTTTATCGTCTGGCAGGATGTGTATGAAAACGGGCTGCACATACGGAAATATATGCTGCATACCAAGATTGTGCTGCTGATGACAACCGGCCTGATTTTCGGCGGGGCGCTTTTGTTCTGGCTGTTTGAACGACAGGGGCTGTTTCTGGGACATGCGCCGGGTGTGCAGATACTGGAAGCATTGTTTTCTTCTGTAACGGCCAGGACGGCGGGCTTTAATACTGTGGATACCGGGGCCTTGTCCAGCGGCAGCAAGCTGCTGACCATGATATTGATGTTTATCGGCGGCAGTCCGGGCTCTACGGCGGGCGGCATCAAAACCACTACGGTAGTGGTGCTGATTATGTACACCTGGAACAGCCTTTGCAGCAAAAACGGCTGCAGTGTGTTTGAACGGCGGATTCCGGATGAAATCATCAAAAAATCCAGTATGGTGCTGGTGATTGATCTTCTGATGGCGCTGACAGCCGGTGTTGTCATATGCGGCATACAGCCGGAGCTTTCTATGGACAGTGTGATGTTTGAAATCTGTTCCGCCATCGGAACGGTGGGTATGACCTGCGGCATTACCAGAGATTTGTCAGTGGTTTCCAAGTGTGTGATTATCTTTCTGATGTATTGCGGCAGAATCGGCAGTATGACCTTCGCCCTGTCATTTATGCAGAAGAAAAAGACGGATCCGGTGCAATATCCTCTTGGCAGGATTACGGTAGGATAGAGAAAGGAATGGATACATGAAATCGGTTTTGATTATCGGAATGGGAAAATTCGGCTATCATCTGTGCAGAAAGCTGGCAGAGCTGGGCAATCAGATATTGGCGGTGGACGAACAGGAAGAAGCGCTGGAGGAGGTGCTTCCCATTGTTACCAGCGCCAAAATCGGGGACTGTACCAAAATTGATGTCTTGAAAACATTGGGTGTGGACAATTTTGATTATTGTTTTGTCTGTATCGGCGAGAATTTTCAGGGCAGTCTGGAGATTACCAGTCTTTTAAAGGAGATGGGCGCCAAATATGTAATCAGCAAGGCGGTGCGGGACATTCAGGCGAAGTTTCTGCTGCGCAACGGGGCGGATGAGGTAATCTATCCGGATCGGGATATTGCGGAAAGACTGGCCAACCGGTGCAGCGCCAGCCATGTGTTTGATTATATTGAGCTGAGCCGGGAGTGTTCTATCTATGAAATCCTGCCTCTGGGGAACTGGATTGGAAAGACGGTGCGTGAGACGGATATTCGTGCCAGATATCACATCAATATCCTGGGTGTGAAAAAAGGGGAAAAAACAGACTTTGTGATACATCCGGATTACCGGTTTGAGGAGGAGGACCATCTGATCGTTATGGGAAACAATGAGGATGTATTCCAGGTGCTGAAACGGATGGATGAAAAGAAGCCGAAAGGCTCAAAAAACCGGAGCTGATAGTAAAAAAATGTTGACAAATCAGAAAAAAGTATTTATGATATCGTGTAATGAAAAAGGTTCAATGGTGTGCCACTGAATCTTTTTCCATGTAACTGTAAAAGCAATGCAGAAAGAAAATGGAGGAGAAGATTATGAAGAGATTTTTAAGCATTGCGGTTGCATCGGCTATGGTGGCAGCCGCACTGACCGGCTGCGGCGGCAGCGGATTATCCGATTCCACGGCGCCGGCAGAAGGTACAGAAAACAGTACGGAAGATGGCGGCAGCGCATCCGCAGACGGCAGCGGCGCATCCGCAGATGGCGCTGTATTTAAGATCGGTGGTATCGGCCCTGTGACCGGTGCAGCGGCTGTTTACGGACAGGCAGTGAAAAATGCGGCACAGCTTGCCGTGGATGAGATCAATGCGGCAGGCGGCATCAACGGTACGGCCATCGAGTTTAATTTTCAGGATGATGAGCATGATGCGGAAAAGGCGGTCAATGCTTATAATACGTTAAAGGATTGGGATATGCAGGTACTGCTTGGTACAGTAACCAGTACCCCCTGTACGGCAGTGGTGGAAAAGACACATGAGGACAATATGTTCCATCTGACTCCTTCCGGCTCCGCAGTGGAAAGTATCCAGTATGACAATGCGTTCCGTGTATGTTTCTCCGACCCTAATCAGGGTACCGCATCTGCACAGTACATCGGAGAGAACGGCCTGGCAACCAAGGTAGCGGTTATTTACAACAGCTCTGATGTATATTCTTCCGGTATTTATCAGACATTTGCAGCAGAGGCAGGCAATCAGGGGCTGGAAATCGTATCTGCAGAAGCGTTTACGGCAGACAGCAATACAGATTTTTCCGTACAGCTTCAGAAAGCAAAAGATGCAGGCGCAGAGCTTGTATTTTTACCCATCTATTATACAGAGGCTTCCATTATCCTGGGACAGGCCGATAAGATGGGATATAAGCCTCAGTTCTTTGGCTGTGATGGTCTGGACGGACTCCTTGCAGTAGAAGATTTTGATACTTCTCTGGCAGAGGGCGTTATGCTGCTGACTCCTTTCGCAGCAGATGCAGAGGATGAGATGACACAGAACTTTGTGAAAGCATATCAGGATGCATTCGGTGACATACCCAATCAGTTTGCGGCAGATGCTTATGACGGTATCTATGCCATCAAGGCAGCGATCGAAAAGGCAGGCGTGACACCGGATATGAGCGCTTCCGATATCTGTGATGCCCTGAAAGTGTCCATGACAGAGATTTCCATCGATGGTCTGACCGGTCTGGGTATGACATGGGGCGCTGACGGTGAACCGAATAAAGAGCCGAAGGCTGTTAAGATTACGAATGGAGCATACGCTGCAATGTAATCTGCAGCAGTGAAGCCTTGTACAAAAAAGTACAGTGTTCTTGCACTGTACTTTTTTGTTCTTATACAGGATGCTTTTTTCATACAGAAAATCTTCTGTGCTTGATTCCCCATTAGTGTATATGGTATACTTGTGTACATACCGTCAGCATCCGGCAGCGGGAAGCCGGGATGCGGTCAGAGACAAAACAGTGAATGAAAAATAAAGAGGTGTACGTATGAGTTTACTTTCCTATTTAATCAACGGTATCAGCCTTGGAAGCGTCTATGCGATTATCGCACTGGGCTATACTATGGTATACGGAATTGCCAAAATGCTGAATTTTGCCCATGGCGATGTGATCATGGTGGGCGGCTATGTGGTGTTCGTGCTGACCAGCGGCATGGGGCTGCCGCCGATTCTGGCAGTGGTGGTTTCCATGGTGGTCTGCACAGTGCTGGGTATGGTGATTGAGCGAGTGGCCTATAAGCCGCTGCGGATGGCAGCATCTCCGCTGGCTGTTCTGATTACCGCCATCGGTGTCAGCTATCTGCTGCAGAATCTGGCCCTTCTTCTGTTCGGAGCCAATACCAAGTCCTTTACATCGGTGGTGACCATTCCGCCTCTGGTACTGGCAGAGGGGCAGCTTACGATTTCCGGAGAAACGATCGTTACGATCATTGCCTGCATCGTTATTATGGCAGGTCTGACACTTTTTATCAAAAAGACAAAGGCCGGGCAGGCCATGCTGGCTGTTTCCGAGGATAAAGGGGCGGCTCAGCTTATGGGAATCAATGTGAACGGGACCATAGCGCTGACGTTTGCCATCGGCTCCGCACTGGCGGCTGTGGCAGGTGTGCTTCTGTGCTCCACATATCCTTCCCTGACACCCTATACAGGAGCGATGCCTGGGATCAAGGCTTTTGTAGCGGCGGTATTCGGCGGCATCGGTTCCATTCCGGGCGCTATGATCGGCGGCATTCTGCTGGGTATCATAGAGATATTAGGGAAAGCATATATTTCTTCCCAGATGGCGGATGCGATCGTATTTGCCGTATTGATTGTAGTACTGCTGGTAAAGCCTACCGGGATTCTTGGTAAGGAAATTCAGGAGAAAGTGTAGGGAAAAACAATGAAGAAAATGAATCCAACGACAAAATATAATATCATTACCTATGCTATAGTAATCATTGCATATATTTTTGTTACCGTACTGGGTGCGACAGGACACATTTCCAGTCTGATGGAAGGACTTCTGGTGCCGCTCTGCATCTATGTGATACTGGCGGTATCCCTGAATCTGGTGGTGGGTATTCTGGGAGAACTGAGTCTGGGCCATGCAGGTTTTATGTGTGTGGGCGCTTTTGCAGGTTCCTTCTTTTCCATGTGCACCAAAGAGGCTATGCCGGGAGGCCTGCGTTTTTTTCTGGCGCTGGTGATCGGGGCTGTCGTTGCCGCTCTGTTTGGAATCCTGATCGGGATCCCGGTGCTGCGGCTGCGGGGAGATTAGCTGGCCATTGTCACACTGGCGTTCGGGGAAATCATTAAAAATCTGATGAATGTGCTGTACATCGGCAGAGATGAGA
>VSOB01000072.1 GCA_009774625.1 Lachnospiraceae bacterium | reverse complement strand
GCCCCCCCACAACCAAACACCCCACCAACACAAAAAAAGAAAAAAATTCTTGGACAGTATTGTGGGGAATATGGCGGCGGCAGATGTAAATGTAAAGACAGAGTGGATTATGCAATACACAGCCATCGGATAAACCCGTCGCAGATGGATTATGTGGCAGCCAGAGAGATCCCCCCGCAGACCATAGTGGATGTGAAAAATGCCATGGAAGATATCGACGATTTATCTCAGGACTTTTCGTTCTGTAAGCCTTATCAGGCTCCTGAACACACAAGACATATGATACAGGAATTTTTAGACTCCACACAGCTTTCCGTTATCCAGAAATCGTAAAGGAGATGACAGATTATGAATATACAGTTTATTATGGAGTACTTATCCGCATTGAGTATGAACAATAACCGTGAATGGTATCATGCAAATAAGGACGACTATAAAAAAGCAAATGCCGAATTTGAAAAGTTATTACAGTCGTTGATGCTGGAAATCGGGAAATTTGACAGCAGTATTTTACATAACGATCCGAAAGACCTTACGTTTAAGATTGTCAGAGATACCCGTTTCAGCCATGACAAATCCCCCTATAATCCTGCATTCCGTGCCCATATTTCTTCTAAAGGCAAGCTGCCTGTCCCTGTCGGATATTATCTTATGATAAAGCCTGGAAATCAGTCCTTTTTAGGCGGAGGCCTGTTTGCCGATATGTTTAAAGATGCAACAAAGATGATACGGGATTATATTGCACAAAATGGCGAAGAATGGGAAAAGATGATACATGAACCGGAGTTTGAAAAATATTTCACTGTACAGGGAACTGCATTAAAGAATGTTCCTGCCGGATTTGAGAAAGAACATCCCCAGGGGGAATATCTGAAATTTAAGAGTTGGTATCTGGAATATCCGTTAAAAGATGAAGAATTGAAAGATGCAGAAATGTTTCTTGCAAAAGCAGCAGGATTATTCAAAATTATGAAACCTTTTAACGATTATCTGAACAAAGCGCTTGTTGGGTTTCAGATGCCGGCAAGGTAATAAAAAACAGGCTGGTTTTATGAGAAATTTGGAAATGGCAGAACATGTAAAAGTGTTCTGCCTTATTTATGACAATAGAAAGTCCGCGCAGCGTGTTTCCTATTGTTTGTAATATCTGACTGTTATGATACAATAAAAAAGGGAGGGGAGGTAAATTGGTGAATACAAAATCACATATACAAAGTATAGCCATTGTACTGTCTGGATTATTGATAATATGTGGCTGGGGCAGTTTACAGGACAACGGGGACAGGGAAGAGATAATGCCGTCTGTTGAGATGCAGGAAGCAGGTCTGGCGGCATGCGCATATGATCAGGTATCCGTGAAAGAAGAACAGACAGCGGATGAATCTGTGATGGAAGTGCAGCAGGAAATACCGGCAGAAGAGAATGGTTTACTGGAAATTTATGCGGACGGAGAAAGGATATCTGTTTCCGGTGACATTATGGCAGCAGAAGTATCGCCACAGGAGATTTTAACAGGCAGTCCGGTTATTTATAACCGTTTCAGGAGGGACGGCTGGGTTTTTGAATGGCTGATTTCTGATTATCACGATGAGAATTTGTTTTTTTTAGAAGACGGAGTACTGGTGATATCCCGTGAAAGCGACAGGGAAGATGTACAAATCATCCATGTGAAAGCAGAGGGAGGGGGCGGAATGTGGGTTTCCGTAGAAAATAAATTTGAGTATGTGGATGTGAATTATGACGGTATTTTGGATTTTCTGATCTGTACAGGCTCTCACGGCAATCAGGGGGCGTTGACTTATTATTGTTTTTTGCAGACGGAGAACGGCTTTGTGGAATCTCCGACGTTTACAGATATTATGAATCCTGCGATTGATGCAGAGAATGAGCTGATACTGAGCCAATGGCGTAATTCTGCTGCTTCCCATAGCTGGGCAGAATTTCAGTATCAGGATAATGCGTATGTTATGCACAGGGAGCTGCGGGAGGAGATATGGGATGCTGAGGAAAACATATGGATATGGACTGTAAATGGTGAGGTGGTCGGCAGGAGTGATGAGCTTTCTGCGGAAGAAATAGAAGATCTTCTGTATAACGAAAACAGTGAGTGGGAAATCTTGGGAGACAGGTGGCAGACGTTGTATAATAATGGTCTCATGGCGGATTACAGTATCTATGATGAGCCATAAAAGAAATCAGTGAAGGGAATGTTGATTTTGGATACAGGAGTTTTATGGTACATAACATTCGATATAAAGGCAGAAACACTGTGACAGCCTGCTATTTGCCGGAGGGGGATGTGCCGGATAAAAATGCAGCGGCGGAACTGCATCGGATGACAGCATTAGAAGAAACATTAAAAAGGCTTGTGCTGGTACCTGGTTTTTTTTTCGGGAAGATGGACAGCAGATCATAAAAATAATCCTGACACCGGATTTTCATAAAGGTGCAGGGATTCCGATTGGTATGGTGATGATGACAAAGGGATTTGCAGTTCCTCAGGCAATGGGCAATGATATTAATTGCGGTATGCGGTTTTATACTACGGATCTGTCAGAAAGACAGATTCAGGAAAGGCTTCCTGAACTGACAAAGAAGATTCGCTATATCTTTTTTGAAGGCGGCAGGCAGATTCCAATGACAGGAAGGCAGCGGCAGGCATTGTTCCGCTACAGGCTTGAGGGAATACTGGAAAGCAGCCATGACAGTAAAAAGAGTGGCTTGTGGAGATACTATCAGCCTGAAATTCAGGAAAATTGGCTGAACCGTACTGTATTTCGGGGAAGTCTGAAGGCTGATAGCACAGAAGGGCTGGAAGATTTTATTGGCAGTTATGATCAGTTGACATATGATGATCAGATTGGGACAATCGGAGGCGGCAATCATTTTCTGGAAGTGCAGCGTGTTGTAGAAATCTGTGACGGAGAGTGGGTGGAACCGTTTCTGGTCAGCAGCCGGAAATGCCGCTAATTTTGGCTTTGCCAATCGTCTGTTTTTGGGATTTATGATTCAGGATGCGCTGACCAGGGTGTTGGGTGAATTTGCTATGGAGCTGCTTTATGATGCTCCCCATAATTATATCTGGAAAAAGCGGATTGGAGGTGAGGTGCATTATATTCACCGGAAAGGGGCCTGTTGTGCCGGAGGCTGTGGAGAAATGGAAGGCACGGAGTTTGCCTGGTATGGAGAGCCGGTGATGATTCCCGGCTTTATGGGCAGTTCCAGTTACCTGCTTCGGGGATTGGGAAATCCGGATTCCCTTTGGAGCGCCAGCCATTGATCCGGATCGTGCTGATTTAAAAGGCAGGGCGGATATTCTGAAAAAATGGGAAGATTCCGTCCATGCAGAAGCCCCCTATGCCTATAAGGATATAGATGAAGTCATTGCAGTACACAAAACTCATGATATAACTGCACTGGTGGCCCGGATGGAACCGATTTTTACAGTGAAAAGCTGAAATGATAAAAGATGACCAGAGATGCGGAAAAATCGGGAGAATTGTTTATGAATTGCTGTAACAAAAAGGGCAGGCAGAAATCGTATCCTGTTTTTGCGACACCAATCCGGATTTATGGAACAGACAGATGGATGGCCTGCAGATATGCAGTTATGAGGAATGCAGGGAGCAGCATACAATCGGCTGGATAGAAAACGATCTGGACTGTGTTACTCTGGTAAGGAAAAGTGAAAGAGGACAGAAAGACAAACAGGGGTATGGATTCAGGGCAATTTGGGAGAATTCTATGAATATGGGCATTGACAGAAAACAAATTTTCAGAGTGGTATGGATACTGCTCCTGCTTTTTCTGTGTATGGCAGGTTTTGACAAAAAAGAAGCAGAAATAACCATGCAGGCGGCGGATATAGCAGAAAAATCGCTTTTTTCTGACAGGGAAATTCCTGTTGATTTTCCGTTTCCGGAATCAGACAGTTATTCACTGTCGCTGGTACAAAAGAAGAGATCCGGAGGAGAATATGAGCTGAGGCTTTATGATGGAGATGGGGGGATTTTACAACGGATTTCCTGTGGTGCTTTGATAGAGCCGATACAGTTTTCTTATGACTATGTGTACAGAGGCGTTATGCCTGCTCTGGAAATCTTTTCGTCCGATTGTTCTACCGGCCTGCTTTTCAAATGGAATGGTGAGAGATTTTCAGAAAATGGGGTAGTGATACCACGCTATGAGGAAAATCGGGGATTGGCAATGCTGACTGTGGAGGATGAGAAACAGTATCAGGTGAAAAAGATTTATGAGCTTAATGAGCTGCGAAACTGTGTGGAGGAGGTTCGGGAGTGGAAGCTGGAAAAAAGTACCGGATTCCTTACAATATGGGATTGTCTGGAAGATAAAAAACTGTTTGAAGGAATCGTTGTGCCGGATGAGGAAGGAAATCCGGCCAATTCAAAATATTATGATATGCTGCTTTGGGATGACTTGTATGTATTGTGGGATTATGAAGGGGAAACTGCTGTCCCGACATGGATTGGTGGAGCCGGGGCAGAGGGAAGAATGTATGAAAGCCGGGAAGCATTGCTGACAGCGTTTGGGTTTTGGGACAGTGTTCCCATGTATCAATATTATGACAGGTATTCCAATCTTAAGTTGGAGCTGTATATGGAAGAATCTACCAGATCGTTTTGCGGAATCGTTTATCTGTACTTTTTTAACAGTGATAAGAAAAAATGTGTGGAACTGTATGGATTTACAGTAAATGATATTCAGCAGGAGGAATGGGAAGAGGGGACGTTTTTTTCACTGGAATCTTTGGATGGGACAAGCGGGGCGGATAACGTGGAAGCATATCAGGAAATAAAAGAATATACACAGGGCGGAAGGCCGGACAGTTTTAAATCTCAGGGCCTGATTGAACACGGGTGTGAAGAGGATGGAAGGCCGGAGAATGTGCTTATTACATTGGTGGAGTTGGATTTTGTGTACCGGGATGACGGAACTTTATACTACCGGGATTATGCCCACAATTCTTTTGTATTTGGAACCACCCTCTGCACACTGGAAAGTTATTATGATGAATATGGAAGAGCTTCCTATGAGACAGGATATGTGACTCATGGAAAACTGGAATATTATTATATTTATGAGGATGAAGGGGCTCAACCGGTATACTGCCTGGAACTTGACTATAATGGAGGCTATGTGATTCCCGGACTGATCCGATATAAAAGCTGATATATATATATTGACTTTCGACTTTATATCCATTATACTGTTGCCTGAACAGGAGAGTTCCTGCTGTTCTTTTGTCTTCAATCGAATCAATAATGATCTGTGTTTGCGAGGGAACTGAACAAGTTGAAAAAGGTTAAGACCTGACCTCTGGACCTGTCGGCTAATACCGGCGTAGGGAAGCAATTTCTTACGCCGTGTTGTGTTTGAAAGAGCTTCTGATGATTTGGAAGCTCTTTTTTGTATTATAGGAAGGTCCTCCGGGCAGGATTCTTATTCATTTATGACAAAAATGACAATAGAAAATTCGCGCAGTGTGTTTTCTATTGTTTGTTTACAGGAGGGAAAAGCGATGTCATTTATGGAAGAAATCTTAAGACATAATAAGCCAGTCTGGGATGAGTGCATTGCCACTTCATTTGTACAGGATTTAAAAAATGGGACACTCCCGTTCGAGTGCTTTAAAAAATATATGATACAGGACAGTGTCTATCTGAAACATTATGCCCGTGTATATGGAAAGGCCATCTACCATGCAGCCACCTTGCGGGAAATCCAGCTTTATTATTCGATGCTGAACTTTGTTACAGATGCAGAATCGGCTATGCGGCTGAACTATTTAGAGCAATTTGGTATAACAGACGATGAGATAGAGATGATTTCCCCGCTGCCGGAAAATCAGGATTATATTGAATTTTTACTTGAAATTGCAGAATGCGGAAACAGTGTGGAAATACTGATGTCGGTACTTCCCTGTATGCTGAGTTACAGCTATATTTTCCGGAGTCTTGTAAATGAGCCAGAAAGCCGAAAATCAAGGTATTGGGATTTTATACAGGATTATGCGGATCCTCTGTATGCAGACAGTTGCAGAAAGTGGTGTGATTTTGCAGGGCAGAAGTGTGAAAATCTTCCTGAAGCTGAGAAAAGAAAGCTGGGCTTTATTTTTGAAAAAGCAAGTTTTCTGGAGCTTGCTTTCTGGAATATGGCTTACCGGAAGAATATATAAAAAGGGAGGAAACCATCTGATGAAAAAAGTATTGAGCATTGCCGGGTCCGATTGCAGCGGGGGCGCAGGCATACAGGCGGATTTAAAGACGTTTTCTGCACATGGTGTATTCGGAATGAGTGTTATCGTATCGGTTGTGGCAGAAAATACAAGCAGGGTAATTGATATTCAAAATATCAGTCCGGATATGGTTGGCAAACAGATGGATGCTGTTTTTGAGGATATTGAAGTTGACGCCGTTAAAATAGGCATGCTTCCTTCTCCTGAATGTATAAGGGAAATTGCTGCAAAGCTGATATATTATCATCCTTTCAATATTGTAATTGACCCTGTAATGTATGCAAAAAACGGGTGCCCGCTTATGGAACCTGCGGCTGTTAAAACATTGATTGAATCAATCATTCCGCTCGCCGATGTACTGACACCCAATATCCCGGAGGCTGAAAAAATTACGGGAAACCTTATCCATTCCATTGCAGATATGGAAACTGCTGCAAAAGAAATTCATGAAATGGGCTGCAGGGCTGTTATTGTAAAAGGAGGCCACACCGGAGGGAAAGATACCGGAAAGGCAACCGATGTTTTGTTTGACGGAAAGAGAATATATCATTTTGATACGGGCTGGATTGATACAAAAAATACCCATGGAACAGGCTGTACTTTTTCTTCTGCGATTGCCTGCGGGCTTGCAAAAGGCATGAGCTTACATAAGGCAGTCGAAAAAGCAAAGGGGTATGTAACAATGGCGATTGAACATTCTCTGTCTATCGGAAAAGGATTCGGCCCCACCCATCATTTTTATCAGCTCTGGCAATATGGACTGATAAAAGAAAGGGAGGGCGAAGGTACAAATGAAACCTGATTATTCTTTATATCTTGTGACAGACCGTATGCGGATGAGTACAGAAACTTTGTCTGAAGCAGTAGAACAGGCAATTATAGGCGGATGTACTATAATACAGCTCCGGGAGAAAAACTGTTCTTCCCTCACTTTTTACAATTTAGCGTTGGAAACCAAAAAAGTAACTGACAAATACAATATTCCGCTGATTATAAATGACCGCATTGACATTGCCATGGCGGTGGGCGCCGCCGGAGTACATATTGGACAAAGTGATATTCCTGCCGGTATTGTACGAAAGGTGATAGGGAAAGACCGGCTGCTTGGTGTTTCCACTGTTTCCGTGAAAGAATCTGTAAAAGCTGTAAAAGACGGAGCCGACTATCTGGGCGTGGGCGCTTTGTTTCCTACCAGTACAAAACCGGATGCCGGATTTGTATCAATGGAGGAACTGAAACGTATCCGTCAGGCTGTGAACATACCGATTGTTGTAATCGGAGGGATCAAGGAGGAAAATGCAAGGCTTTTCGGCCCTGTGGGAATTGACGGCCTGGCGGTTGTTTCTGCCGTAATCGGACAGAAGGATATCAGAGGGGCCGCGGCCGCGCTGAAATCATTGTTTATCATCTCCAAAATCCTGGTTTGATACAACTTTGATGCATTCATGCTGTAAGATAAAAAAACAGGGAGGAAGCAGGAAATTGATCTGGGAAATTGCCGCTGTGGCTGCTTTTATGGCGGTTTTGATATCTGCAAACGGAATGGGAGCTTTTACACAAAAGCAAAGAGGACAAAAAGTAACAGAGGATAGAACAGAGCAGGCAGTCGATGAAGCGGAGGAGAATAAGACATCCGGAGAAACGGAACAGGCAGGGGCAGAAAAAGCCGAAAACGATATCTGGCCGCTTCCTGCAGAAATTCCCGGTGAAAAAAGGATTGAACTGGTGTTTTGTTCGGAAGGGTGTTATTGCTACTATAATGGCTCCCTTTATGGGTATATGACAAAAACGGGAGAGGAGATTACGCCCTGTATGTATGAGGAGGCTGCTCCTTTTTCCGAGGGACTGGCCCTTTTTTGCGTGGATGGACAATATGGCTATATGGACAGGAGCGGCCGTATTGTGACAGGTCCGGTTTATGTATCAGTACAGCAGGGAAATATGGATATCTGGACGGAACGGATTTTTCAGAAAAGATTTCGGCTGTGTATGATTTCCTGTCTCCTTTTACCCGGGGCCGGGCGGTTGTGAAACTGGAAGGAAAGTATGGAGTGATCAGGGGAATGTGCTTTTGTCCGGACAGTATGATGACATCATAGACGAGGGGGATTGCTATGAAGTGAAAAAGGACGGCGCACATGGCTTTCTGGACAGGCATGGGAAAGAAGTGATTCCTGTTTCCTGGTCTTATGCAAGTAACCATGAGATATATGGCAGAACCAATATTAAGCTGCTGTCAGAATACGGGGATGAAGTCTCCAATATGCTGATTCAAACCGTAGAGACAGAGAAAGTCAGCCTGGATCAGGTGTTTTTAAACAATTATATTACGCCCAAAGCAGGGGCTTTTTTTCGTTTCTACAGGAAGGGGCCTTTCAGGTGGGAGACATAGAGGAGGTCGGGTACGTAAGAGAAATGCAGGAGCTTAATGCCTGCTGGAAGTTCTGTAAACTGTTCCGGTTTGGAGAACAGGGAGCATCCGTTTTGTATGTGTATGCATCTTCCTGGATTACCGGAAATTTCCCGGAATCTTACAGTGGACTGTATGGTCTTTTGGATGGGAGTGTGGAAACTCTGGCAACCGGATATCAATGCGGCGGTTCTTCCGGGGGCGACTATGTGTGTTCCTGGTATGATAAGGAAACATCCCAACGAAAACCGGGGGAAGCTGACCATGTTATTGAATATTCCGTAAATGACCGGAGGACGACAATCGAAGAATATCAGAAAAATAAGGACAGGTATCGGTACCTTATGGTACTGGAGTAATGACAACAGCAGGAGGTTACAGAAAAATATGGGACAATTGGAGTATTATGACATCGGGTTGAATCTGTTTTGCAGACAGTTTCCTGATCCGGAAAAAATCATCCGTGAGGCGGCAGAGGCCGGGGTAATCTGTATCCTGACAGGAACTGACCGGAAGGAAAATCAGAAAATCACAGGATTTGTCAAAAATCACAGGGCTTATGGGACTGTGGGAATCCATCCTCATAATGCAGACCGTGCCTCAAAGGAAGATTTTGTTTTAATAGAACGGTTGGCGCATGAAAATAAAAAGTTGGTGGCAGTCGGTGAATGTGGACTGGATTTTGACAGAATGTTTTCCACAAAGGAAAATCAGGTCAGATGTCTGGAAAAGCATATTGTGCTGGCGGAAAAGCTGGGAAAACCATTGTTTCTGCATGAGCGCAGTGCATCAGAAGAGTTTATCCGCCGGTTTAAAAAGCATCCGGAAATCTGCAGAAAATCTGTGGTGCATTGTTTCACAGGCAATAAGAGGACATTGGATGCTTATCTTTCCATGGGATTTTCCATCGGCATTACAGGATGGATCTGCGACGATCGCCGGGGGAGGGAACTGCGGGAAGCGGTCTCTATGATTCCGCTGGACCGGATATTGGTAGAAACAGATGCACCATATCTGACGCCGAAAAGTGTGCCTGGACTGGAACGGACCAATGTGCCGGGTAATATTGTTTATGTGGTCAGGGAACTTGCCGGATTTATGAAAGTACCAGAAGAAACACTGAAAGAACATGCCAGAAAAAATACGGAAAGATTGTTTCAGATTGAGACAGAATAAGGGTTGTGGATTGTATTTTCTTTCTGAAATTTGTATAATAGTGACAGGGCTTATATTTTGATTACAAAAAGAATTCTGTGTATTCAAGCCAGTTGTTATTATCAATATGAGGGGGATATAATGAAAGATTATAGGTTTCAGGTCAATTTGGGCGGTATGATTGAAATATTATCGGATCATTTATACAGCAGTCCGGATGTGTATATCCGGGAACTTTTACAAAATGGCGTCGATGCCATTACCGGCAGAAAAATCTGGGAAAAGGAAGCATCGGAAAAAGCGCGCGAGACAGAAGGGAAAATTATTCTGGAAATCGAGGAAGGCCGTCGTCTGACGTTTACGGACAATGGCCAGGGGCTGACGGAGGAGGAAATTCATCAGTTTCTGGCGATCATCGGAGAGTCCTCCAAGCGCAATCAGAAAAACGGAAGAATAAGAACGGATTACATAGGCCGGTTCGGTATCGGACTGCTTTCCTGTTTTATGGTATCAGATGAGATCCATATGCTGACCAGATCCTGCAAATCAGAGGATGCACCTGTGCTGGGATGGCAGGGCAAGCCGGACGGTACGTATACCATCCAAAGGACAGAGCGGGAGAACATAGGTCAGGGCGATATGGAAAGCGGAACGCAGGTTGTCTTACTGGCAAAGCCGGGCAGAGAATCCTATTTTACCGAAAAGACCATACGGAAGCTGATTACCTATTATGGGCTGCTGCTGCCATTTCCGGTGATTATCCGGGTAAACGGGCAGGAAGAACAGATCAATCCGGCCTATCTGCCCTGGGACGGCCGTAATACCAACAAACAGGAGTTGATGCTGTTCGGACAGATGATGTTTGAAGAACAGTTTCTGGACTGTGTTCCTTTACGCTCCGAGAGCGGAAATGTATCCGGGGTGGCGTATATCGTAAAATATCCGGTACTGCCTTCAGCCAGAGGCAATCACAGGATTTATCTGAAAAATATGCTGTTGACGGAAAAAGGGGACAATCTGATTCCGGACTGGGCGGTGTTTACCAGATGCATTATCAATGCCACCGATTTAAGGCCCACAGCCTCCAGAGAGGGGTTTTATGTGGATGAAGTGCTGGAGGATGCCAGGGAGTCCATAGAGGACAGCCTGATTGATTATATAGCGGAACTGGCAGAGGAGAACCAGGAACTGTTTGATACCTTTTTTCATATCCACCGCCTGACTTTGATGTCATTGGCCCTGGCCACGCCCAAGTTGTTTGAAATACTGGTGGATTACTGTGAATTTGAAACGACAAGAGGCACGCAGAGCGGCTATCAGCTCAGGAGCTGTGGGGAACCGCTGGTTTATGCGCCTACGGAAGCCAAATACAAGCAGCTTTCCCAGCTTTTCTTTGCCCAAGATACACTGCTGATCAATGTATCCTATGTACATTCTCTGGAACTGCTTTGCCGGCTGGGGCAGGTATATGGTCTGGAAGTGCGTCCGGTGGATGACTGGAGTGTGGAAGATCTGATGCAGGAACTGTCACCGGACGATCAGGACGAGAGTTTTTCCTTTCAAAAAACAGCCAACCGGCTGCTGAAAAACTATGACTGTCGGGCAGAGTTGAAGTATTTTTCGCCGGCCAATCAGCCCACCTTTTATCTGATGGATGAAAAGATAATGCTGAAACGTCAGATCGCGGCGTCTCGGTCACAGGCGGATTCCATGTTTTTCCAGATGCTGGATGCGTTTACGGCGGAGATTCCCAATGATACGGCTGCGGTACTGTATTTTAATTACAACAATCCGCTGGTGAGGAAGCTGGCGGCACAAGAACGGGAAGCTGATTTAAAAATACTGGTGGAGATTTTATATGTGCAGGCACTGCAGATTGGCGGCTTTCCGCTTCATAATAATGAACTGGGGATGCTGAACCGGAATATTCTGATTTTGATGGAGAGGGGGCTTTCTGATGAATGAGACATGGGCGGCGGCAGGCTATGATCCTGAAAAACTGAAAGAAGAGTACGACAGGACGGAACATGGCAGGGTCAGAATATCCTGTATCCGCAGTGCCATAGAAGCGGCAGATGCCCATGAGGATACATCCTATCGGATTTATTTTCGTCTGGAGTTATGCAGAGAGTCTACGTTTTACGGAGATGGCATGGATATGATGGTGATTTTCCCGGAGGTGCTTGCCATCATTGACCGGTACCCGGATACTCCTTCCACGGTGTATGAGTGGAGCTATGCAGACAGTATGGACCATATCCTTTGGGTCTATAAATGGGTGCTGGAAGAGTGTGAGAACTTTTATCAGATTCCGATGGAGGATTGTCTGAAATTTTATGAGGATTTTAAAAGGCGCAGCCTGGCTTACGGGTATAATCTGCGGCCTTATTACTATTATAAATACTTTTTTTATGAGGACATTGGCAGGGAGATTTCCGAAGAAGCATTTCATAAATTTGAAGAACTGCCCAGGGACGACAACTGTGACTGCGAAGCCTGTGAGCGAAATGCCATTGTTAACTTTTATCTGAAAAAGGGGGATATGGAGCGTGCGAAGCAGTTGGCAGAGGAGATTGAAAATTTTTCCCTGACCTGCGGACATGGTAACAGAGGTGCCTGGCTGCGGCTGAAAAAGCATTATATGGAATATTATATGGGGCAGAAAGAGTTTGAAAAAGCGGAAACCTATTGCCGCGTTATGGAGCGCTATATGACAGAGGATAAGGAATACCAGAGATGGGATGATTTTCTGCATTGTTATGCCTATGTCAATATGGGAAAAGCGCTGAAGATCTATAAGACACACTGGAAAGAATGGCAGGAAGAACGGCAGCCCCTGGAGATTTTCAATACCAATAAAAATATTGCCTGCTTTTTCAGCAAACTGAAGGAAGAACGTGTCAGAGGTACGATTAAACTGTCGTTAGATGCTTCTTTTCCACTGTATCAGGAAAGCGGCCAATATTCTTTGGAAGATCTCTGCCAGTATTATTATCACAGAGCAAAAGAGGTGGCGGAGCGGTTTGACAAAAGAAACGGTACTTCCTGTTACTGTGACAGACTAAAGGAGGCGCTGGCCCGGGACTGAGGAGGATAAGCAGAAAGGCGGAGGGGCTGATGTCAGAATATGAACCAAAAACTTTAAAAAAGGCATATAATAAAATGGAGCATGGAAGCGCCCGGATCGCCGCCATGCGCGGCGCCATTCAGGCTGCGGATCAGCAGGGGGATCATCCCTTCCGGATTTTTTTCCGCCTGGATTTATGCCGGGAATCCAATTTTTATGACGATTCTATGGACATGATGGTGGTTTTTCCGGAGGTGCTTGCTATTATTGACAAATATCCGGATACGCCATCCACTGTCTTTAACAGCAATTTTAAAGACAGCATGGCACATATCCTGTGGGTCTATAAGTGGATATTGAGTTCCTGTACGTCCTTTTATCAGATCCCGATGGAGGATTGTCTGAAATTTTATGAGGATTTTAAAAGACGCAGCCTGGCTTATGGGTATAATCTGCGGCCTTATTATAAATGCAAATATGGTTTTTATTTCCATATTGACAGGGCGGCAGCCGAGGAAGCATTTCATGCCTTTGAGGAGCTGCCAAGAGATGCCAACAGTGACTGCAAAGCCTGTGAGCGCAATACGGTTATTAACTTTTATCTGAGAACAGATCAACCCAAGCGGGCCGCAGAGCTGTCAGAGGAGATTGAAAATTTTTCCCTGACCTGCGGCGGCGGAAGGATGCGTGCCTGGCTGAATATGAAAGAAAACTATATGGATTATTATTTACGGAAGCGGGAGTTTGAAGAGGCAGAGAAGTACTGCCGCCTGATTGATCCCAACCGGATCCGTAATGATGAATTTGGCGCCTGGGATGATTTTTTGTATTGCTATGCCTACAGAAATATAGGAAAAGCACTGAAAATTTATAAAAATAACTGGAAGGACTGGGAAGAAGAACGATGTCCCTGGTCCATATTTGAAATCAGTTTGAATAACATCCGTTTTTTCCAGGAGTTGGGAAGGGTACGGAAACGGAAAACGGTAAAGCTGCCGTTAGATAGGTCATTTCCGCTGTATCAGGAAAGCGGACAGTATTCCATTGAAGAGATTTGCCAGTATTATTACAATAGGGCCGGTAAAATGGCAGACTGCTTCGACCGGCGCAACGGCTCCCAGGCCTGTCAGCACATGCTGAGGGAAGCAGTGGAATATGCAAAGTAAGCAATATTATATTATAT
>VSOB01000071.1 GCA_009774625.1 Lachnospiraceae bacterium | reverse complement strand
AAGATGAAAAAACCAGAAAAAACGGGCAAAACTAAGAATCGGATAGAATCCTTTCGTTTAAGGTGTCTATGCTGGCGGGGACGGGTCACTGCGCCAGTCAAGATCATTACGTCTTTCATTCTGTTTTCTCCTCCTATAAATCTATCGGCATGCGCCTCTTCGCATTTGCCTTCCTCTATTAGTTTTCATCTTTCCATCTATTTTAGATTATTACGCCCCGTGAAGCAATTCGTATTCAAGTGCATATCCATAAGAAAAACTGATACAAAAAATACCGTATCCGCCTTTTTGACAGATACGGTATTTATCCTCTTTCGTCATTGCATGATATCTCGCTATCAGATGGGAATTTTGATTTTAATATATCTGCAAAATCCTCAACATAATATCCCGAATTGTCCGTTTTCCAAAAAGCGCAGTAATTCCGGCTGATCGGTTTTCCCCTGCGGGTAAGAAGTACCCGGCGGAGCGCTGCTGCAAAACCCGGCTCACTTTCCCCGCCTTCTATCGGCATAAATCCTTTCCCTCCGATCACGAAAAGCCTTGCCTCCTCCAAATTCTCCGCAAACAGAAAGTCTCCCTTTATCCCGACCATCTCCTGATAATAAGTTCTTTCATTTTCCTGCTGCCTGAGAGAGGCAATCAAAATACAGGGGATATTTTTCAATTCCTCTATTTCTATGCTGTCAAGGGAAGCCAGAGGATCCCTAACGGCAATTTCAATGTAACATTTGCTTGCTGTCAGGATCATATTTACATATTCATCGGAAAAGGCCCTCCTCTGATCGCTCAGGATAAGATCGACCCTCCCGCTTTTTAAAGCATCATACAAGTCTTCATGATTCCCGTTTATGATATGTACGGACACATTCGGATATTTTTCGGAAAACTCTGCAACCGCAAGACGAAATTCCTGGCCGCCATAGCATTTAAGATAGCCGATGTGAAGCTCTGCATCGTCTTTGTTCGCGATGCGGACAGTCTCATAACACAGCCTTTCAAAATCCTCAATCAGTACGAGGCTTTTATTTTAAAAATGTTCACCCGCAGGTGTCAATGAAAATTTCCGATTCTCACGATTCAGCAGCTTCACCCCAAGCGCATGCTCCAATGCCTGAATCTGCTGCGACATGGCAGACTGGGAAATACAGCATTCCGCTGCGGCTTCTGTAAAACTTTTACAGCGGACTACCGCCTGAAAATATATTATCTGCTTTATCATCTGCTTTCCCTCTTGGCCTTCCAAATGCTTTTTTATTCCTCTCCCTTTTCTGCAGAAATAAAATATTTTTCAGTTTCTTCTTACTATAAAAGCATATTTTATCCGATTTCCCGATTGTGAAAGATATGCGTTCTTCTGATTATGGGTAAACAGTCTCCAAAACTGTGTACTGATTTGAATGTTTCTTTTTGGGTAATCGGTAAGCCCACTTCCTGTCCGATGTCTGAAAATGCTTTACATTCACGAATTGTATCGTTCATTTCTTTTCCTTATGTGCCGTAATAATCGTATAGCTATACGCATTTACCGTGATAATACAATTATCTGCATTCACATACCAGTTTTTCCCCTTTCGTATCACAACAGCATTCACAGAATCGATTTTAGTTTTGCACCATTCAACCACATTATCTGTATCCAGAGACAGATTTCTTTTTATGCGCTCTACGCCCAATTCGGTTGTGTGCAATTTATCCAGATTCTTTAGCAATTCATTATCTGCATTCATTGTACAATTATCCTTTTTTCCTTTATAAAATGCGGGTTTCGGAATATTCAACTGTCAAACAGAGAGCCTGTGCCGCTGTGTTTACTGCCATCATCTTCTGTGTAAGTGTAGAAGAAACGAGGTTCACGCGTCGTACAATGATAAAACCTCATCAATAAATCCGTAACTTCCGTCCTTTCTTCTATTCCCGAATATTCTGCCAATTCCTGCTGCGCTTCCTGCAAATCAAATTCATCTTCCAGATTTTCTTCCTCATACTCCTCAAAGATTTCTTTTGCAAATTCACTCAGGTATTCTCTGTCCTGATATGCCTCTTCCCATATACAGTCTTTCCAATAGGGGCAATTGATTATAAACTCAAAGAAATCCTGCAGGCTGTCCGCAATTCTTCCGCACAGTCCTACACTTCTCCAATAACCGATTGAACCATCTTCAAGCAAAATGTATTCACTCCCGCTCTTTTCCCTGACAAATGTTTTTCCGGAAATATTATAGATGATATGACCATTTTCATCCTGGGGTTTCCTGAGTTCCGGAAAAATCTCCACATCACAGGTATCGCATAATAACTCCGCCAAATCCGCATTTTTACGGAATCGTTTTATCAGCTCCATCCAAAAATGCCTCCTTCGTATACCTATACCTTCCGCCTTACTGTCAGCTTTATTGTATAACATTCGTCTGGCCTGGGGAACAGGTTTTTCGAAAAACCTGCCGGATGGCTGCAGACAAGACGGAAACAGTACAGCTTTCTATGACGAAGATATTTATTTTTTCCTACAACCTCAGCATTAGCAGGCAAACATGAAAAAAATGCACACATTGCCGGTGACATGATATAATTACACAGAAAAAACGAGCAGTCCCGGAGCAGGTCTGCGGAAGAAGGTAATGATGAAAAAAACTAATCATATTATATACCTGTACGATAAACCGGCCGATATGGAATTGATCCTCTGCAGCAATTCTGTCATATCATATCCCCTGCATAATCATGTTTCGGTTTTTACGATAGCCCTGGTTTTATACGGCTCGCTCTCTCTGACCATCAGCGGTGATTCTTTTACCTGTGAAAAAGACAGTTCTTTTACGGTTCTGCCCTATATACCGCACATGATCGAAGCAAACGATGCATACTCTCTACTGACCTTGTGTATCGGCAAGCATACCGTCCATAGCTGCGATAAAGATGAAATCAAACATAATATCCTGCATTTGCTGACTTCTGTTCGCGAATTGGAACTGACTGAAGTCCAGATAAGCCGGTTATTAAACTGTCTGGATTTCCCTGACAGCGCCTTGCTCTCCTATCCTGTCAGCCCCTTGATTGATCTGGTAAAAAAACAGATGGAATGCTGTCCCGAAATGAAATTAAGCATAGACGAAATGGCCCGCTCTCTGCATCTGAGCAAATATCATTTGATCAGAATTTTTAAGCAGACTGTCGGTTTAACGCCGCATCAGTTTCAAATCCAAAACCGCATCCGCAAAGCACAACATATGTTAAATGCTGGCGACAATATGACAGAAGTGGCTTTGGCCACCGGTTTTTGTGACCAAAGCCACTTCATAAAGCAATTTGAAAAACATGTGGGTCTGACACCTGCTGCATACAAAACTTCCTGCAGGCTGTTGACATAGCATTTTTCCTGTCAGTTCAAAGCAGGCATAAACTTTGCAAAAATGCACAGGCCCTTGTTCCCGGCAGTCACTTCATGCGGCACGTTCACAGGCAACAGAGAGATTACACCCGGCTCATATCTTATTTGTGTACCATCGTTGATGCATACGCCGCTGCCAAAGATCACCTCATGCGTTTCTGACTGTGTTTTATGGACGTGATTTCCGATTTTTTTGTCCGGGGCAATCCTCACAAGATGAAAACTGAATTGCCCGCCCGTCTGCCGGGAAGTAACAATATGCTTTAACTCTACTCCTTCAAAGTCAGGATGCCTGACCCACGGAATATCGGCAAAATAAATTTCCTTCTCCGGCAGACTCAATTTCCCCGCATTGTTAAATTGTTCAAACAGATTCTGATGTTCCATTGTCCACACTCCTAATCGTTTATTTGCAATGATTTGCATATGGATATGATACGATTATCGTGGAGTTTTGGATTGTATAAAATTGCTCTTTTTTCCATCAGATCCGGACAGCAAAAGCCTGCTGCGTCCTATACGCCTGCCAGTTTGTCCGATCGTCTGCCCACTGTGACTTTGGAAGGATATCAGATGTTCTGAGTAACCGCATCCATAAATCACTTCTCAGGCAGCAGCTCTCCGTCAACTATGAAAGTCACTTCCGCATATGTTTTATGCAGGAAGTCTTTGTAATGTTCAATCTGCTCATTGCTCAGTTTGCCGTCCGTTTTGATTGACAATTCTATGGAATACCGGCCTGTTTCTTCATCATAACTCACAGTTGCATCTGCTGACCCAATCTCCCCTTCCCCTATGAAATCCCTTTCTGTCACCTGCTCCAGGTAAGCACAGTATTGCTCACTGGCATCCTCTGATACTGTAATATCATCAATGTCAATTGATACCGCAGGTTCTTCCACTGCAGCCTGGAAAATTTCTGTTTCTGTTATTCCCTGCACATCCTCCATGTCAACTGACCTTCCACATCCCGTCAGTGCCAGAACACATACGATCATCCAAAAGAATCCTGCTGCTTTTTTCATCTCTCTCCCTCCTGTATCTTGCAAAAGCTGCTTATCGCACCTCTTCCTCTGATTGTCCGATTTCATCTGCCGTCATATAAAATTCTTACCCTTTGGTCAGAAAACAGTCCGGCCAGTGTTTGTCGAACATTTTATCGTTCCAGATCAGCTTTACCAGTTCCGCCAGCACTGCTGTTCTTTCTGCAATCTCCGCCTTGCCAAACTGGTCATATGCCCTGAAATGCAGTCCGTTTTCTGTAATAAATTTCATAAACTTTGGGTTGTTCTCATAAGCCGCCTCTCCCAGAGATTCGGAATAAATATTTCCTTCGTTTGAACAGTACTTTTTCAGCTTGTATTCATACTTTGCATCATTCAGACTGGCATTGATACTATTATGCAGCAATAATAAAGCTCCCACACTGTTTCTCCAGCGTCCGAAGTCCTCCTGATCCGTATATTAGCCGGTGAACCACTCATAATGATCTGCAATAATATGTTCTATCTCAAAGGGATTTCGGGTCCGGGTGTTCATATAATTACAATAATTGGAAGCCACGCCTGTCTGCTCCTCCATAAACCCGGCCACACGGGTAAGAATTTTTTTATGTATTTCTTTGTAAAACTGTTCAGCCTTAAATCAGCCAATACTGCTGCCGGATCAAACGCAAGATTCTCATACTGCTGCTGCAGCTTCTGTTTTAATTTTTAATATAGAGACTGAAGCCATACGAATCTCTTTTGTCACATGAAAGACAAGATTTTTAATAGTACTATAGTCTAGGGAACGATAACCGGTTGCCCTGGATACAATCAGAAGTTCAATAAACCTCGCTATCAGGCTCAATTCTTCCTTTATCACAGGCCATGTATCCTCATAACAGACCGGCGCCAGCAGTAGCTGAGGCTGTAATGTAAAGTTCACCTGCGCATTGTAATAAATATATTTTGTTTCTTCGTCAAATACTGTCTCCGCCTGACGAATATACTCATATACTTCTGCAAACCTGGAAAATTTCTTTATGAACAATTCAAAATCATATGAATGGAATACTTCATATACTGCAATAACTGCTTCAGATTCTTGGGCGAACCTTCTATCTTTTTCATTGGCCAGTCTTCTGTTGGTATTTTCCGGGTTTTTCTTTGGTTAGAACAACTGCGGCGGATTTCCCTTTTTTTCAACCACCTTTCTCACATAGCCTTCCCAGCGTCCTAACATTTGCATAAATTCCATTGATTTAAAATAAGCATTTACAGATTTCGTCAAATCAAACTCTGGCATATATGTACCAAGAACTCCTTTTTCCAAAATTCCTTCTTCCAGCACTCCCTTCTCTCTGAAAATGAGAACCGGAAGGCCAAGCTGAAAAGCCATAGCAGGTTCGATTTGGCAATAAGGACTGCTTAGCCATACTCCAGACAAGTTTGTTTCCGGTTCACCAATGTCACTTTTAGGCTTTACAATTCCATCATTTATCATACTTCTTCTAAAAGCAATACATAACAGGCCATTCGATTCTAATAATAATCGCCTGATCGCAGTTAATGGCGCATCCACATCATAATCTGTAACTCCCAGCGTCCTGGGTTCAAATCCACGTCCGATCAGATATCTGGATAACTGATCAATAAATAACTGTTGTCGTTTAACATACGGCTTTGGATAACTTAAAAAAACGGAAATATTCATATAGATTTCCTCCTGACATGACTATACTTATTTCATGACCGCAACATTAAAAAGCAAATCCACTGCAAACAGAATAACCATTTAAAAGCATATTCTGTTATTTTGTAAAAGACGCTGTTGCAATCGGATCACCCGATCCCCTCTTTGCCATGACATTCCTTGTTATCTGCAATTGTATCATAATATATAAGCGCCCTACAACAGGGCGCCTGTAAAAATCAGACCAGTATCAAACTTTTCGAATAATTCCATTTCTTTTGCTTCCACTAATTTCTGCATACCACCTGTTTTCTCTGTCACTCTTATCACTCTGGAAAATGGATAATCCCTCCCATTACAAGACATCTTATTGTTCCAAAAGTCCTGAAAACTGTTTCCATTCCATATAACTCTTCAAATCTCCATACCGGTACTCTGACTGCATAATATCATTCACAATTTTTACCCAGTCTGTCTTTTCTGAGAAATTCCAGGAACCATAGCTTCTCTGCTCTGCATTTTTTACAGCTTTCGCAATTACGGTTTTCAGTACCGTATCCTCAAAACTCCCTTTCCCGCTTTCTTTCAGATGGGAAGCGTATACATACATCTGCGCTGTATCGCAGTTCTTCGGATCTATTTTTGACGCGTCCACCATCCGCTCTGTCACGTTTCCCGACTTATCCCATATTTTCACTTTATATACAGGGTTTTCCTGATTAAAGTCCTGCGTCTTATAAACAGAAACAGAGGAGCCGCTTACCACATCCGCCCATGCACTGACTGTAATATCTCCCGTTCCCTCATCTGCACCATGCAGAGTGACCGTAGAAGTATTTCCCGATGCCTGTGCCATCTGCTCTGCAAAATTCCTCTCTGACACATTTCTTTTTGCCTTTTTTGTTTCATACCCTGCTGCCGGATATTCTGTTGCTTTTATTCCATGAATGTTCATTTTTGTCCCTTCCCATTACGCCTTTGAATCAAAACTTGTTGCTGCATATCCGGAAATATGCCAAACTGTAAGACTCCGGGTAATACTTTTTACATCTGTTCCAGTAACGGATACTTGAAACGTTTCCGGCTCTCTGCCATCCTCCAGTGTTTCCGACTGTTCTTTCCTTTCTGCCCGTCTTTCGTCTGCTTTTTCCTCTTTTGACCTTTTTTCGTCACGCCTCTTAGCAGCCTTTTCTTCCTCTGCTTTCTTCTCTTTTGCCTTTCTTTCCCCATTCTCTCTGGCTATTTTTCCGTCCGGATCATTTGTGCCCGATGACATGATTGTCATATTGCCATTGGCATCTATTTCATAGGAAATACTTGTCAGTGTCCCCTGGGCATGAGATGCGGCATAGGAAACACAGGCGGGAATCGCCGCCAGATTTTCTTCCAGATATTTTGCCTTTTCCGGGTCATTCATACATCTTTTTAAAAAAGCGCCTGATACGGATACCGTTGCCGGTATACCCTGCATGGAAGTTGTCCCTGTATTCATATAGCTGTATTTGCCCTGTAAATATCCGGAATAGGCATTGACAGTGGGAAAACCTGTTTTGATCTGCTCTGTTCTGGTCACACCCGGAACCGGGGTTTTCAGCTCCACAGTGCTTGTTACTTCCTTTTTGCTTCCGCTGTCCTTTTCTATAATCACATAGCCTGCGGCATAATTGTGACAATTATTTGCAATCTCCATCGACATAGTTCCTGTCCTCCCTGATTAAATCTTACCAGCGGCCCCTCTTTTATGCACAACCGCCATGCCCCTTTGATAATTTGGATAAGTCCGGGCATCATACCCTCGTTTATCCAAACAACGACTCATCGCCTGTGACAGCTTCTGTCATAATATTGGCTTCGTAAGCGCCGGATAACTTTTCCATCTGTCTTTCTCTGGCCCTTGCATTTGCCAGCCTGCTTTTCTCCTGCCCGGCCTTTGCATTCTTTTCCGCCAACACTTTCTGCTGCTGTTTTTTAACCTGAGCCCGCTTTTCCAGATATTCTTCCAGAAGTTCTTTCTTTCTGTCTTTCTTCTCACTGGTTTTCTTATAAAAACTGTTCTGCGAACGCATATTAAACTCTGAATCATCATGAAAATCAGACCATGAATCTCCTCTGTAGTCCTGAACAGTGGCTCCGACTGTAATCAGCAGTGATGCCTTTGTCGGTGCAAAAGACGAAGTCAAGTCACGCCGAAGCACAGATAATATCTTTGCTCTGTATTCCGGGTCGGCTTTCATATTTTCAAACGCCTCTTCCGATATGTTAACAGCCAGATTGACAATCGTTCCATTCTTTGGGATCTTCTCCAGCTCGGCGTAAAATTCTTTCTTGAAACTCTCCATTTCTTCCGCTTCCGATACTTCCCGCACAGTGCCTGTCTTTTCTGCACTGTTCACACGTTTCATTATCGCCACGTTGTTTTGACCATACTTCTGCCCCACTCCGCTGACAGACATTCTTTCATCCTCCATTTTCAGCTATTTTTGACGCGGCGGCCCCTCGGCCGTTCAGAGCCGTCCATTCCCCTTACGGAAAACCCGTACATGGTTTTCTTTTATTCCGTCATCTTTTCCAGAGCCCGCTTCCAGCCCTCAATTACCTTATCGGAAAAAATGCGGGGATTACTGACACCTGCTGCGTGAATGGTTAATTTGACTGCATAAACCGCACAAGGGGCAGTTTCATATTCTCATATGCATTTCTGATTATGTGCAAAACCACCCGCATATGGAAATACCGGGTCAGCCAGCCGGAAGCTGAAACTCTCTCTGTCTACAATCCCCACCACTTTTTCACTGTCATACAGCTCAAGCAAAAATCCGGCCATCTGAGAGCTTGTGTGACAGCGTCCGAAAGATTTATCGTAGTCATATTCACGGACATTGTTCGCCACCATCCCAAACTCCGTCCTTGTCGCAGCCGGTGCCAGCGCCTTTGCTTTCATTTTAGCGCCTGTCTCTTTCAATTCCCATGCCAGCCCCTCTGTAAATGCGCTGACATAAAACTTTGCCGCACAGTAAGTCACTGCGGCAGGCAACATCGTGTAACCGCCGGCCGAAGATACATTGATAAGCTGTGTCCCCTTTGTGTCCCTGTAATCCCGGACAAACAAGGTGGATAAAATCGTCAGTGCTTCTATATCAAGATGCAGCATTGTCCCGATTTTCTGCAAATCCTGATGCGCCACACTGTCATAATTGCCGAAGCCCGCATTGTTGACCCACGTCTCTATCTCATATCCTTTCAGTCCTTCATATAACTGATGCGCATTTTCCGGAATGGATAAATCCAGACTGCGGACAACAACATCCAAATCCGGATATTTCTCCCATATCTCTTTTCTCAGCATTTCAAGATGCTCTCTGCGTCTGGCCGTTATAACCAGATTTTACCCCGCCCTGCAAATGCCTTTGCTGTTTCATATCCAATGCCGGAGCTTGCCCCTGTGGCCACTGTATATTTTCCTGTTCCCCGAACCATTTAAAAACCCTCCTTCGATTCCTGTGTACAATAAACCGGATGAATGTGCCGACAAACCATTCGGTAAGTATCACGAGAGTCAGCATTTCGCCGCTTGCACAGTTACAGGCACATAAAGTAAAACTGGATGAGAAAATAGAATTTTACAAAACGGAAATGGAGCGTATAAACAGCAAAGGAGCTGTCACACTGATGAAAAAACAGTGACCAGCTCCCGGACTGCCGAATTGTTACAACTTTTTTACGAACAGGCAGCGGATCGCATTGAGTACCGCAAGGATCATAACACCTACGTCTGCGAAAATCGCCAGATACATATTGGCAATCCCCACAGCCCCTAACGCAAGGCAGGCAAATTTAACCGCCAGCGCAAATACGATATTCTGATAAACAATCCGCAGACATTTTCTTGAAATTTTCATTGCCTTTGCAATCTTGACCGGATCATCATCCATCAAAACAATGTCTGCCGCCTCGATTGCCGCATCCGAACCCATTGCGCCCATAGCAATGCCGATATCTGCTCTGGAAAGCACCGGCGCATCATTGATACCGTCGCCCACAAACGCCAGCTTTGCCCTGCCTGCCTTCTCCCGCAAAAGCTCTTCCACCTTCTCCACCTTATCGGCCGGTAAAAGCTCACTGTATACTTCATCAATCCCCAGTGAGGCGGCAACCTGTTCTGCCACTTTCTTTGCATCCCCGGTCAGCATGACTGTTCTTTCTGCCCCGGCTTTCTTTAATTCCGCAACCGCGGCCCTGGAATGCGGTTTTATCATATCGGAAATCACAATATGTCCCGCATATTTCCCACCTATTGCCATATGAATTATCGTTCCGGTCTGATGACAGTCCTGATAAGGAATATTCAAGTGTTTCATCAATTTGTCATTACCCGCGGCAACCTCCATGCCATCCACTTTCGCCGTCACGCCGTTTCCGCTGATTTCCTGTATATCCGATACACGGCTTGCGTCAATTTCTTTTCCGTATGCCCGCTGTAAGCTCTTGCTGATGGGGTGAGTAGAAGCGCTCTCTGCCAGAGCCGCATACTCGATCAATTTCTCATTCTCTATGGTAGAATGATGAATGCCGTTTACTTCAAAAACACCCTTTGTCATAGTTCCGGTTTTATCAAAAACAACATATCTGGTCTGAGAGAGGCTTTCCAGATAGTTGGAACCCTTTACCAATACCCCCTCCCTGCTTGCGCCTCCGATTCCCGCAAAGAAACTCAAAGGAATGCTAATTACCAGGGCGCACGGACAACTGATCACGAGGAAAGTCAACGCCCGGTAAATCCAAATCCCCCAGTCAGCAGACAGTCCCATAAAGAGCATCCGTACAATCGGCGGAAGAAATGCCAGCACCAATGCCGAGCAGCAGACAGCCGGAGTATAAATCTTTGCAAATCTGGAAATAAAATCTTCTGATTTTGATTTGCGGGAGCTTGCATTCTCCACCAGGTCCAAAATCCTGGAAACCGTGGATTCCCCAAACTCTTTCGTTGTCTGTATTTTCAACACACCCGTCATACTGATGCATCCGCTGATGACTTCATCGCCGACTTTCACCTCCCTGGGCAGACTTTCCCCGGTCAGTGCACTGGTATTTAAACTGGAACTGCCCGCAATCACATTACCGTCAATCGGTACCTTTTCCCCCGGCCGGACGACAATCACGCTGCCAATTTCCACCTCATCCGGGTTTGCCTGCTCCAGTCTGCCGTTTCTCTCCACATTCGCATAATCGGGACGTATGTCCATCAGATCGCTGATATTGCGGCGGCTCTTGCCCACTGCATAGCCCTGAAACCATTCGCCGATCTGATAAAACAGCATAACGGCAATGGCTTCCAGATATTCGCCATCCTCATAAACAGCCAGTGTCATTGCCCCGATAGTAGCCACTGCCATCAGAAAACTCTCGTCAAATACCTGACGGTTTTTGATGCCTTTTGCCGCTTTCCGTAAAATGTCATATCCAATAATCAGGTAATCTATCAAATAACATACGAAACGAATCCACCTTCCTGCGGCCGGGAACCACCATCCGCAGGCTGTGTCAAACATCTCTGCGGAAATAAACTGGAGAGCAAGTAATATAACTGCCGTAATCAAAATCCGGATCATCATAATCCTCTGCTTTTTTGTCATTCCGTTCTTACGGCTGCCGACAAAAATAAGCAGTACAGAAGCCATTATGATAACCACCGTCAGCAATATGCTAATCACCAATTCCTGCATGATAACAACTCCTTTCAAACTATACTTAATTATTTAATTATTACTGGTAAAAGTGACACTCCCGAAATTGCAGAAGCGCATTTCAAGAGTGTCACTGTGTCATGTTTCAATATGCAGAAAAGGTGCGGTAACACCTTTTCTGCATGGGCTGTCCCTGCTTACAGGAAAATCTCACAGTCCGGCTCCACTTTTCTGCAGGCATCCAATACATTCTTCATAACCTCTTTCGGCTCATGTCCATCGGCAAATTCCACGATCATCTTCTGTGTCATAAAGTTGACCGTTGCACTCTCCACCCCGGCAGTCTTACGGGCGGCATCCTCCATCAGATTTGCACAGTTGGCACAGTCTACCTCGATCTTATAAGTCTTTTTCATGGGAAAAGTCCTCCTTGCTTTTTAAAGATTTAATGATTAATTACTTGTTTAATTATTATAGCCGTAGTATAATACCAATAAAGGCACTCGTCAATATCTGAAAGGCATTCTCTCCCATTTGGGCGAAAAGTATTTCTATTTGGGCGAACTGCACATCAAACACTGTCATGTTTTACGAGCCAGCTTATGAAATGAAAAAGAAAGGAAATAATATGGAGCATATGAAATTACCCCACCAGCATGGAGAAGGACCCCAGACCGCACTGATCCAGAAGCATTTAGATCACGTAGATTATTTTCAAACTGTAGCGGAAGTGTTCAAACAGCTTGGCGATACTACCAGAATCCGCATTTTCTGGCTCCTGTGCCATCAGGAAGAATGTGTCCTCAACATTGCAGCCATGCTTCAGATGTCAAGCCCGGCAGTATCCCATCACTTAAGACCGCTTAAGAACAGCGGTTTCATCGTCTGCCGCCGGGAAGGAAAAGAAGTATATTACCGCGCCGCAGATACGCAGCAGGGCCGTCTGCTGCATCAGATGATCGAGCAGGTTATGGAAATCACCTGCCCTGAATTGTGAGAGCTTTCGTATGAATCCTGAATGGAACAAAATCAAAAAAAATGCGGAAAATTTTCATCAAGAAGCCATAAACGACGCCATTTTGCTTTATCCCGGTATCGAGTTACGCTATCTGACATTTTCATCAGATTCTTTTTCTGTGCAGCATAAAGCTATGTCACACATCATTCAGATTAACTATTGCAAAGCCGGACAGATTTTATGGAAGATGAAAAACGGGAACCGTATTTATCTGAATCCGGGAGATTTCTCCCTGCATACCATGAAAGCCTGTACAGATTCCGTACTCACCTTTCCGGGCGGCATGTATCAGGGGATTAACATCTGCATCAATCTGCAGGAAGCCTCCGGCAGCCCGCCGGAATTGCTGAAGGACAACAATATTTTAGAACACATATCACCTGAAAAATTTTGCCGAAATGACAGCCCTGCATTTCTTGCCGGCAATGAACAGACGGAAAGTATTTTCTCTGCATTTTATGACCAGCCAAAAGCGCTGACGCTTCCCTACCAAAAAATCAAAGTTTTGGAGTTGTTGCTTTACCTTGCTAAAACAGAATTTACGCCCCAAAATAAACTGGCTGAATATCAAACTGAACTGATTGAATCCATCCGGAAAATCCATGACCAGCTTCTGCATCACATGGAACAACGGATTACCATAGAGGAACTTTCCAGACAATACCTCATCAATCCGACAACTTTGAAACACGTCTTTAAATCCGTTTATGGAACCTCCATTGCGACACACATCAAAGAACACCGCATGAAACAGGCAGCAAAAATGTTAAAAGAAACAAATAAAAGCATAGCAGAAATCGCAAAGGCTGTCGGTTATGACAGCCAGAGCAGATTTACTGCCGCATTTAAAACATATTTTAAAGTCCTGCCGAAGGAGTACCGTAAAAAATAAGCCGGGATACCGCACGCTTCTATCGCAGGCGGCTCCCGGAAAAGAAAATTGCCTGTTGCATAGTTTATTACCTTGCCGGCATCTGAAATCCCACAAGCGCCCTGTTCAGATAGTCGTTAAAAGGTTTCATGATCTGGAAAATCTCCGCTGCCTTTACAAGAAATGCTTCTGCATCGCTCAGTTCTGTATCCTTTAGCGGATATTCCAGATACCACCTCTTGTATTTCAGATATTCCGCCTGCGGATGTTCCTTTTTATATCCCGCAGGGACAGGCAGCTTCCCTTTCGGGGAAATATGGGCACAGAATGCAGGATTATAAGGTGATTTGTCATGGCTGAAACGGGTATCCCTTACAATTTTAAACGTAAGGTCCTTCGGATTGTTATGTAAAATGCTGCTGTCAAACTTTCCGATTTCCAGTATCAAAGCCTGCAATAGTCTTTCAAACTCTGCATTTGCTTTTTTGTAATCTGTCACCTCCGTTATGAAGTGACTTTTGTCAAGAGGTAATTTTTGAAAATTATAAACTTTTTCCCTAACCTCTGACAAAGCCCACATTTGTTCCCTGAAGATATCTTGGAGAAGCCCTTTGTTTAACAGTTCCCGGCATTAGCCGTGGTGCCATAAGAAAACATGGAGAAACCCAGTAAAATCAATGTTTTTTAAGGGCAGCGGAAAACGGGGCGGCGCAAACAAGTGAACAACAGCACAGAAAACGGGCGATGTCGGCAAGACACCGCCCGTTTCTGCGTCCCGGCGAACACCGCAGATTTTGAAAAAGTCTGCGGTGTTTTTTCATGTCCAGACACCGAAAGGAGCGGAGAACCATGCCAGTATTCCGCGTGGAAAGGAACAAGGGGTACACGGTGATGTCCAACTACCACCTGCGGGACAAATCCCTGTCCCTGAAAGCCAAGGGCCTGCTGTCGCAGATTTTGTCACTCCCGGAAGATTGGGATTACACCCTGTCCGGCCTGTGCTACATCAACCGGGAGAGCAAGGACGCTATTCGTTCCGC
>VSOB01000070.1 GCA_009774625.1 Lachnospiraceae bacterium | reverse complement strand
ATTTTACACCACTTAATATGGAAAATAAATAGCAAAATACAAATTGTGAAAAAATATCAAAACCAATAGGAAACCGCCGGTGTTTGTGATAAAATAAGCTGGACAGACTACTTAACAGGCAGACTACATGCTCTTTGTATGATATAAAGAAGGAAATCATTATGACAGAAAAACAGGATACCTTATCAATCATGCCTATTCAGGAATTAAAAGTATTGGATGTAATAGACGGATATGAAGTCCGTCCCGGATTTTATACCCAAAACGGGGCTACTGCCCTGTCCAACAGTTGTGTAAATTTTACGGTACAGTCTCAGGGCGCCACCAGCTGTGAACTGCTCCTTTACAACAGAGGAGAAGAAGAGCCTTTTGCAGTGATCCCTTTTCCGGAACGTTACCGGATCGGAAAAGTATATTCCATGATCGTATTCGGGCTGAAAATCGAAAACTTTGAATATGCATACCGCCTTGACGGTCCCTATGAACCGGACAAGGGGTTGATATTTGACAAAAACCATATTCTGCTGGATCCTTATGCCAAAGCAGTGGCCGGACAGAGTGTGTGGGGCGTTACTTCCAACGAAAACGGCTATCGGGCCAGAGTGGTCCGCAACAACTTCGACTGGGGAATCGAAAAACAGTCTGTGATCCCAATGGAGGATCTTATTATTTATGAACTGCATGTAAGAGGTTTTACAAAAGACCAATCCTCCGGTGTGACTCATAAGGGAACCTTTTCCGGTCTGCGGGAAAAGATCCCCTATCTGAAAGCGCTGGGTATCAACGCAGTGGAATTGATGCCCATTTTTGAGTTTGATGAAACCAGAGACATGCGCATGATAGAGGGCCGTCAGCTCCTGGACTACTGGGGCTATAATACAGTGGGATTTTTTGCCCCCAATACCAGCTATAATTCTGACAGAGAATATAACCGGGAAGGTACAGAACTGAAAGAAGTGATCCGTGATCTGAAGAAAAACGGCATCGAAGTGATTCTTGATGTGGTTTTTAACCATACAGCAGAAGGAAATGAAAGAGGACCTTATATATCTTTCAAAGGTTTTGACAATAATATCTATTATATGCTTACGCCAGATGGTTCCTATTACAATTTCAGCGGCTGCGGGAATACATTGAACTGCAATCATCCGATGGTACAGCAGATGATTCTGGAATGTCTCCGTTATTGGGTTACGGATTACCGCATTGACGGTTTCCGTTTTGATCTGGCTACCATACTGGGGCGAAACGAGGATGGATCTCCTATGAACAATCCTCCTCTGTTAAAACAGCTTGCTCTGGATCCTATCCTGGGCAATACAAAACTGATTGCAGAAGCCTGGGATGCCGGCGGACTGTATCAGGTAGGCACCTTTCCCTCCTGGAACCGCTGGGCGGAGTGGAACGGCAAATACAGAGACTGTCTGCGAAATTACCTGAAAGGTGATTTGTGGGCCGCTCCGGAAGCCGCCCTGAGAATCGCAGGATCACCGGATCTGTACAAATCCTATGGACGGGGCTATGATTCTTCCGTGAATTTTATCACCTGTCATGACGGTTTCCCATTGTACGATCTGTATTCTTACAACACCAAGCACAATGAAGCCAACGGCTGGAACAATACCGACGGAACCGACGATAACCGCAGTTGGAACTGTGGTGTGGAAGGAGAAACCGACGATCCTGCCGTCAATGCCCTCCGCAATCGCCTGGTAAAAAATGCCTGTGCTGTTTTGCTCTGCAGCCGGGGCACTCCCATGTTTCTGGCCGGAGATGAATTTGGCAATACTCAATTCGGCAACAACAATTCCTACTGCCAGGACAACATCATATCCTGGCTGGACTGGACTCTGCTGGAAAAAAACAAGGATATTTTTGAATTTTTTCAATATATGATTGCCTTCCGCAAAAACCATCCTGTCATCCGTATGGATCTGGAGCATTCCGGAACCGGCTATGCATCCATCAGCATTCATAACGGTGCGCCTGATCTGTCAGAAACAACACAGCAGACTAAAACACTGGGTGTGCTTTACACAGGTTATAACCGAAAAGAAAAGAAGGAAGATATTGTATATATCTGCATCAACGCCTATTGGGAACCGGAAACGATATTTTTGCCTTATCTGCCCAAACACTTTTCCTGGAATCTGATGGCAAATACCGGGATTCCCTGCGGAGAGAAACCCTTTTTTGATGAGTCCCAGGCGCCGGAAATCACGGGAGAATTTATTATGAAGGAAAGAAGCGTTGCTGTATTTACAGGAAGGAGCAGACGATGAATTACGTCATATTCGATCTGGAATGGAATCAAAGCAGCTTTCCGGAAGGAGAGATCAAAGATATTCCATTTGAAATCATTGAGATCGGCGCTGTGAAATTAAACAATAAAAAACAGATCATCGGCCAGTTTCATGAACTGATTCATCCCCGTATCTACAAAGAAATGCACAGAATCACCAGAGATTTGATTCATCTGCAGATGGAAGAACTGGAAAAGGGTGATGAATTTGTCCATGTGGCAAACCGTTTTCTGGATTGGTGCGGTAATGATATGATCTATGGTACCTGGGGTCCATTGGATCTGACAGAATTGCAGCGCAATATGGCCTATTATCATATGGAACCACTGACCGGCAGCCCGCTGGCTTTTCTGGACATCCAGAAACTGTTCAGTATCGCCTGTGAGGACCGGAAATCCCGTCGTTCTCTGGAATATGCAGTGGATTTTCTGGGCATTGAAAAGGACATTCCCTTTCATCGCGCTTTCAGTGATGCTTATTATACTGCCAAAGTATTGGCCAGACTGGGCGGCGAGGTGGAAAAAAACCTGTCTTTTGATCTGTTTCATAAGCCGGCAAACCGAAAGGAAGAAGTCCACATTATTTTTGATGATTATGCAAAATACATTTCCCGCAAATTTCCCGATAAGCAGGAAGCACTGAAAGACAGAGAAGTATGCAGTACAAAATGCTATTACTGCCACAGAAACCTGAAACGGAAAATACGCTGGTTCACCCCTAACGGCAAACACTATTACAGCCTGTCCTATTGTGAAAAGCATGGATATATGAAGGGAAAAATACGCATCCGAAAAGACTCGGAAGAAGATGGCGTCTATATTGTAAAAACACTGAAATTTATTTCGGAAGAAGATGCCGGTAAAATAAAAGAACGTCAGGACAGAGCACGAATGCTTCGCAAATTAAAGCGGGCGCGGGCCAGGTCCTGACGTTCTGCATTTTCATTTTCGTTCGTTAAAAATCAAAATCATCAAATTCTGTTTTGATCTTTTTTCTTTTCTTATGTCGATTTCTTACCTTTCTTCGTTGTGCGAACTGATAGTTATCGACCACTGCTTTTACAACGAACAGTAAGATGAAGAATCCGGCGATGCCTATAATCCAGACAATTACCAGTCTGACATTGACAAAGATCACTTTGTCACCCGCATCTCTTGATTCTTCTTCTGTTTCCCCTTCTGTATCTGCCTGACTTTCCATCTGATTCTGATTTTCAAAATCAAATGTATTTTCTGCTTCTCCTTCTGCCAAATCCACTGTTGCGCTTCCTACCGGAATGCCATGATAAGTATACTGGATCGAAGCAACAGAAGAGGAAGATTCCGTATCATAGGTCAGTTCGGAATCCAGGTCATCAAAGACTGCCGTAATCGGTATTACCACACTGTCAGAAGGATTAATGGAAAGGATCGGATTGGATGCCCCGAACACATCATTATCTGTCTGGAAAAAATCATGGTTTTCCACCGTATATTCCTTTTCATTGGCAGCAATATTGACTTTCTGAAAATTGGAAAATCCATATTCAAACAGGCTGATGGTATCTTCAAACTGATGGGGAGATTCCTCCCGCATCACCACACAGATCAGCTTCATACCATCTTTTTCGGCACAGGAAACCAATGTCTGTCTGGAATCGCTGGTAAAGCCTGTTTTGCTCCCTACAATATATTCATAATTGTATTTTCCGCCCGGAAACAAAAGCTGATTATGAGTGTTGGCATACAAATCATCATCCGGCTGTGTGGGCGACTGCGGAATATAATAGCTGGGAGTGGAGGACATTTTACACAGTAATTCATTGTCAAAAAATTTCTGCGCAATCAATGCCAGATCATACGGCGTAGTGTAATGCTGTTCATCATGCAGACCATTGGTGGTCACAAAATGAGAATTTTCACATCCCAGTTCCTTTGCACGCCGGTTCATCAACGCCACAAAATCTTCCATGCTGCCGCTGACATGTTCTGCCAGGGCATTGGCTGCCTCATTGGCAGAAGCCACAAGGATTCCGTACATGCACTGTTCTACCGTGATGACTTCTCCCTCGTCCAGACCAATGTTAGAACTGTTTCTTGGAATGCTGAACACCGCATCATGAGACATGGTCACTTCTTCATCCATCTGACATTCTTCCGACCCGATCAGGCAGGTCAATATCTTGGTAACACTGGCAGGATACAACTTCTCATGGATATTCTTTTCATAAAGGATCGTTCCTGTTTCCGCCTCCATCAAAATCGCGCCCTGTGCACCCACGGCAGGCCCATCCGGCCATTCTTCATAGCTGTTAGATGCAATCGGAAGAGAACGCCTCGCTTCTTCTTCTGCTAAATAATCGGTGGCACAGGAAACAAAACTGTTGGCCAGGCATGTATAACTAAAAAGAAAAGCGCCCATTCCTAAAATAAGGAGGCGCTTTTTGATAGATTTTCTCATGCTATATAACACCCCAGGTCGTTTCTTGTCTTATATTTTGAAACCCAGTTAAAACGTCTATTCATTAGTACTTACATACTATTTCAGTGTAACATATTGTAAATCAGGTGTCAACGGTAGCGTCGTTTCAGTTCTTCTCTTTTTCACAGAGAGCAGATATTACTCTCAGATCTTAAATAAAAAATATGAAAATCCCGTATATCTTACGAAAAATGGACACGGCGCTATGGTGCTTCTCAACCTTGATATGTATTCTCAGTTGACTGATGGCGTAGAGGCGGCACTGGATCAAGCAGACCAGACATCCGGAAAGGACAGCAAAAGAATGACCCATGAAGAAGTATGTGGAAATCTCCGGAGAAAAATAAATGTACAGTAAGAAGTACACATTACGTTATCTACCGCTTTTTTATAAAAGCAGCCAATGACCTGTTGGATAAAGTAGAAAAAGCTATACTGGAGTGTCTTTCAGCAGCAGAATCTTTTGAATCATATCATTCCATCAGAAACTTTTATTGTACCGCTTTCAGATATTGATCCGGACGAAACAGGAGAGACGGTAAAATTGATACGATACCGGTAGTTGGGTATATCTCCGATCCCATGATTTAAAATCCTGTTTCCCAGATACTGAAAACTTCTATCCTCCAGGAATCGAGCCGTAAGCTCATAGGTTATGACAGCATCATTACACAGGAGCATCTGGTACACCGCATCTCAGCGGCGCCCAGGGATAGGTCTGATGCTCTTCGTCAAATACAGTCCTTTCCCGTATCTCCTCAGGGGAAACCGGAAGATATTCCAATTCACATAACTTAAACCGAATATATATTTGGCAGTGAACTCTCTTCATTTATCGGAAAGCAGTTTTACCCTCCAATACTGACGCAGACTGGAATGATAGATCAGCACTTCATAGTGCATAAATGAAATATCCCTTCTCTGTATAAAAACGTAACTGCCCCTATGATTCCGTCCGGATTTACATCAGATATCGTCACCATGGCATCCCGATTTTCCAGATAAGCAGAATAAAACTCCTCTACAGCCTCATAATTTTCCATATTGATATGATCGGCAACACTTGTGTAACCGGCTTCTCCAATCAGCGTAACCGTTTTGCTGCGTTGTTCAATTGATCCATAACCATAGAACAGAAAGAAAAAGATACCGGAGAGACACAATATGTCCTCCGGTATCTTTATCGGAAATTGATCACCCACTGACTCTCTGACTGATAATAGATCAGCCATGCCCTTACCTTCCGGCCCTGGAGCACCAGCGTACAGTCATATTCTATAGAGGGAATCCCGGTATACCTCTTTTTTTCCTGGGAATGCACGGTAATATCCCAGATTGTCTGAATCTCACCGTTTTCATCCTGTACCTTCAACATAAGGGGCATAATCTTCCCTGTACTGGTAAACCAGCACTCACACGCAATTCGTTTCTGCGTCCCTCTGACTCTGCCTGCATCTGCTGCGGAAGTATTCATACCGATTCCAAATGCCATTTCCAGTTCCCCCTTTCTATCCGACTATGATCCGTTCATAGTCCACGGACCGTTTTTCCCTTGAGATTCCTCCACTCATATGATCAATGGGCTGATCAAGAAATGCTGCGCGTATCACTGCATCCATTCCAAAACGCTTTCTTATCTCATCCACTGTCTCATCCATTCTGGAGAGTTTCTCATAATCTGTCTCATCAAAGAGATTTAACTGTCTGCCGGAATCTGCCCCATTTACTCTGCCCGTATGCACTCCCAGATTTCGGATGGGTCTGCCATCCCATAGTTCGCGGAACAGATCACAGGCCGCCTCATAAAGCTCCACAGTCAGATTTGTCGGACTCTGCAGTCCCCTCTGATGGGAAACATAAGACAGATCCCAATACCGGATTCCTACAGATACCACGCTGATCTGTACCTGATCTGCACGAAGGCGGTTTCCAACGGTTTCGGAAAGAGCCAGAAGCACACGGTCTGCTGTTTCCACATCCGTCACATCGTAACGCGTTGTGGTGCTGTTCCCATAGCCCTTATTTGCCGCCGGCTGTACCAGTACCGTGGAAAGATCGATTCCGTTGGCAAAGCCCCATATGATCTCTCCCTGCTTTTTCAACATACTCTTTAACCATGCCGGATCTGCGGCTGCCAGTTCTCCAATCGTCCGGATTCCCATGGAAAACAGTTTCCCCGCCGTGGCATGTCCCACAAAAAACAAATCCGATGCAGGAAGCGGCCACATCTTCCTTCTGATTTCCTCCGGATAGAGGGTGTGAACCAGGTCAGGCTTCTGAAAATCCGACGCCATCTTCGCAAGCAGCTTATTGGTGGATATCCCGATATTGACCGTAAACCCCAGTTCTTCCCGGATGCGGTCTTTTATCTGTGCCGCCGTTTCCTCCGGTGTCCCGAACAGATGGCAGCTTGCGCTCATATCAACAAACGCTTCATCAATGCTGTACTGCTCCACTACATCGGAATATTCCCGGAGGATTCCCATAAAAGCTGCAGAACACTGCTCATACAGGCCATAGTTGGGTGGAACCAGCACCAGATTCGGACATTTTCTCCTGGCTTCCGGGATGGTTTCCCCTGTCTTGATCCTGTAGTCCTTTGCTGGGATAGATTTCGCCAGTATGATTCCATGACGGAGAGTGACATCCCCGCCTACCGCAGAGGCAATCTCCCTGAGATCTTGCTTTCCGCCCTTATGAGTCAGACGGTAAACGGCCTCCCAGGAAAGAAAGGCCGAATTGACATCTATATGAAATATAATATTTTTCAAACGTATGTTCACCTCCTGTAATGCTATAATAGCAAACATACGTTTTTACTTCAAGCGGTAAATAATGGTTCAAAACAGGCTCATCTGCTCATAATCTGTATTCCGTTCCAGCAGGCAAGGTGTCTGGTACAGGATACTTTCCGTTTTCGTATCATCCGTTATCCACTCCGTAATCTTCTCCTGCTCAAGGATCAGAGGCATTCGGTCATGCACCGGTTTCATAGAAGTATTTGCCGCAGTCGTAAGGATCACAAAATGTTCCCCATCTTCATACTGCCTGCAAAAGCCTGCCATAAACATCACTGGCATATTTTTCCTTTTGAATGTGTATTTTTCTTTCCTGATATTCCATTCATAAAACCAGGAAGCCGGAATCACGATACGTCTGTGCAAAATGCTGTCCCTGAACATGGGTTTTTCCAGGGCAGACTCGCATCTGGCATTAAAGATCAGCTTTTTCCCCTGGAAACCGGGAAATCCCCAGCGCTGCCACCCACAGCATATGAAACCGTCCTCTCCCCTCAGGACAGGGGCATCCTTCCCCGGATAGATGTCTCCGACCGCAATTCTGTCCACTGCCCTTAAGGATTCCTGCCTTTTTCTTTCGTCCATCTGCCAAACCAGCTTCTCAATCTCCCTGGCCGTTTCATCATCCACATAATATCGTCCACACATAAGATTCCCCCTGAACACTTTTTTCTATCTTACTACTTATTCTGCCATACCTTAACCAATCAAATACTTTATGCTCCTATATTCTCATGGCCTGAATCCCTGAAGGAACAAAAATGCCGCAACCCTTGAAGTTACGGCATTCCAGCGTCCCCGAGAAGATTTGAACTTCCGACCCCACGCTTAGGAGGCGTGTGCTCTATCCAGCTGAGCTACGAGGACTCGAACGATATGAAGTTAATAAAAAGAGCTTTTTTACCTCCCAGGACTCGGATCACCTGATTATCAGGATGAGGTCGCTCTATTTTGATGAGTTACGGAAACACTCTTACATTGCATATAAAACCCTGCTCAATCAGTTTACCACAAACAGAAAATAATGGCAAGAGTTCATTTCAAATCTCCTGCCATCCCCTTCTGCAATGCTGCAAAGAATATCCAAACAGTATTTTAATGCTGACTAATTATCCGGAAAATTGATATATCCCTGCATCCAGATAATTCCCTTGAAACGTCTGCCCACTTCCGGTTCACCCAGCAAATCTTCCGCATTGATGCATAAATCAAAAAGAAGTTCATTACAATTGATCGTCAGATGATAGACATATTCACCTGTCACATGATTTTGCAGCTTTTGTGATTCCACAATCTCCCCCAGAATAGAATATTGGTCACACTCCACACCATACGGCATAAAATAGGTATCCACAATACTGAATACATCCTCTTTCCGGATTTTTTTTGAAATGGCCGTATAGGTATCCATATCTTCCAGGGTCAGATTTTCAATGGCTTCTTCATCACCTTTTCTTGCTGCTGCAATCAGATGACTCCTGTTCCTGGAAACCTGTTTTACCTTTTTCATTTCTTTCTCATTTTTAATAATCGGCATAATCACAGTTCCCTGGCAGGAAAGAGCAGAAAGATTCAATGTGGTGCCCTTCACAGGCAATTGTTTTCTTTCCTTATATTTCAGATAAGAAATTACATTCTGAAAATAGAATATCAGAGAAACCCCAATCCGCAGATCGTCACATATACCCGCATAAGATTCCTTTTCCGCATGCCGTTCTATGGAAACATCCTCTTCGGAGCTGACATAATTTCCCCGCAGATAAGGAAAATAATAATCATAAATGTAATTATTATTTTCATCAAATTCACCCCGGACAGCAATTCCCATTCCCTCGCAAAATTCTTTACAGCATTCCATAAAGATAAAATCTTCCTGCTCAGACAAAGAAATATAATCTCTCTGCTTTGCTGTCCGTATGCAATCTGTGATCAACAATTGCAATTGTTTTCTGTTTTTGATTTGGCCGAATCCTATGGCACGTAAATACTTATGCATGGAATTCACCTCATTTCCTTCATACCCGACAACAGTTACCTGATTTCAGTCTGACCGCCCATATAAGGCTGCAATACTTCAGGTATCCTAACAGATCCGTCAGCCTGCAGATTATTTTCCAAAAAGGCAATCAACATTCTGGGTGGAGCCACCACTGTATTATTTAATGTATGCGCAAAATATTTTCCTTTTTCGCCATTGACTCTGATCTTCAGCCTCCGTGCCTGAGCATCCCCCAGATTGGAACAGCTTCCTACTTCAAAGTATTTTTTCTGACGGGGTGACCATGCTTCCACATCAAAGGATTTTACTTTCAGATCTGCCAGATCTCCCGAACAGCATTCCAGCGTTCTTACAGGTATATCCAAAGAACGGAATAAATCCACTGTATTCTGCCATAATTTATCAAACCACATAGGAGACTCTTCCGGTTTGCAGACAACGATCATTTCCTGCTTTTCAAACTGATGGATTCGATATACGCCTCTTTCTTCCAGACCATGCGCACCCTTTTCTTTGCGGAAGCAGGGAGAATAACTGGTCAGTGTTTTGGGCAGCTCCTGTTCCGGAATAATCGTATCGATAAATTTTCCGATCATGGAATGCTCACTTGTACCAATTAAGTATAAATCTTCTCCTTCTATTTTATACATCATGGCATCCATTTCCGCAAAGCTCATTACGCCTGTTACCACATTGCTGCGAATCATAAAAGGAGGCACACAGTAGGTAAAACCTCTTCCGATCATAAAATCTCTGGCATAGGAAATCACTGCAGAGTGAAGCCGTGCAATATCTCCCATCAAATAATAAAATCCGTTCCCTGCTACTTTTCTGGCACTGTCCAAATCGATTCCGTTGACACGTTCCATGATTTCCGTATGATAAGGGATCTCAAAATCAGGAACCACCGGTTCTCCATATTTGGTGACTTCCACATTTTCCGAATCATCTTTCCCAATCGGAACACTGGGATCGATGATATTGGGAATTGCCATCATGATCTTTGTGATTTTTTCATTTAATTCTCTTTCCTTTTCTTCCAGTTCTGCCAGACGCTTTGCCCCGGCTGCCACTTCGGCTTTCTTTTGTTCCGCTTCTTCCTTATTTCCCTGACCCATCAATCTGCCTATTTCTTTGGAAATTTTATTACGGCTGGCACGGAGATCATCTGCTTCCTGCTGAGTTTTTCTGCTCTCTGCATCCAGACCGATCACTTCATCCACAAGTCCTGTTTTTTCATCCTGAAATTTCTTCTTGATATTTTCTTTTACTGCTTCCGGATTTTCCCGTAAAAACTTTATGTCTATCATCTGACAAGTCTCTCCTCTCGTTAATTGATTACCTCTTCAATAAAAACGGAATTTTCTTTTAACAAATCTAAAATAACTCCCTGGTACACATCTCTGCCGTCATCATTCAGAATACGAATCACCGGACGCTCCGGAAATTTATCATTTTGTCTGACTACCATTCCGATTTCACCGGTATTGGTCAATACGTAACTGCCAATAGGATACACGGCTACTATTTTCAAAAACTCATCCACGATACTACCGTCAAATTTCGTATTCTTATTTGATTTCAAATATTCTATTGCCCTATATACCTTTTTTTGCTTACATCCAATCCCACAGATCATCTCATCAAATGTATCGCAAATACTCATTACACTGATTTCTTTCGCCAGCTTTTTTCTGCGAAACGGATATCCTGTCCCATCCAGTTTTTCATGATGATATAAGATAATATTTTTGCTGATATCATCCAGCCAATCCTCTTTTTCAATTGAGGAATATCCATAAACAGGATGTTTCTTATATTCTATCTTTTGATTTTCCGGCATATTATTAATATCGATATTGCTATATTTTACCGAGATATAACGAAGTCCCATATCATGTAACAGACATCCTATCCCGATCGCATGAATCACATCAGGTTTAAAGTTCATTCTCATTCCCAGAATAATGGATAATACACAGCAATTCAATGAATGCTCATAGATATCCGCATTTCTTTCTTTGATCTCAATCATCCTGTCAGTGATATTATCTTCTTCCAGAATACTTTCGATGATAACCGATGCGGTATCTCTCAGTTTTTCCAGCTCCTTATTTTCCCGGTAAATATGTTTTTCCAGAACATTTTTAACCTGTGCCTTACATATTATTTCCATTTCCCTTGTTGCAGTTTTAATTTCTCCCCTGCTTCTTTTTACCCGTGCTTCCTGAATATAAACCTCTGCGATACCCAAATCATTCAGATTTTCTATATAATCTTTTTGTAAAACGGTACCTTCCGCCAAAAGAATCTGGTATGCCGATGTTATCACAGGATTGGCCAGTATCTCCCCACCTTTTATATCAAATATACTGATTTTTTTCATAAGGCTATTACCTTCATTCTTTTTCCTGAATCGCAACATTAAGTGCCTGTTCTTCTTCTTCACCTAAAGCAATATTACACTTTCCTCCACGAATCTCTTTTGTATATGTATAACAACCATCACTGCTATGAACAGAGTTAATAATAAATCCGTTGTTTTTCTTGTCCAACAATGCCAGACAAAAACTCATCTTACCTCCCATCTGTCTGAAAGCATCATATTTTACAATACCACATTTCTGATAAGTACATTCCATGTTATGAAACAATTTACGGATATCTTTTTTATTTTTTTCTGCGGCCGCCTTCAGAAAATTATTATCTTCAAAAATGCCTTTAATTTCTTTTTCCAGACTTTTGGCATCTTTGCCGCCCATAAATTTATCAATCCGTTTTGTCAGCTTTGAAAGCTTTTTCATCTGTACGATCAGCAGGATAAGCAATATCAGAAACAATACGATAGTGATTCCTGCAATTCCAATTAAAAAATACGCGATGTCAAGGTATCCAAGTCCCAAGCTATCTAATAGTGCACTAGACATAATTCTCCTCCGTATGTTCTGTCTTTTATCTCAATAACAAATCTGTAAGTCTGTCAAAATCTTCATGAGAAAAAAAGTCTATTTCTATTTTTCCGCTTCCATTCTCTTTTGCTGTAATATTTACCTTTGTTCCGAAAATTTCCTTCATTTTAACTGCAGTGTTTTGATAAATATAATCCAAACTCCTGTTTTTTTCTATCTTTTGTTTTTCAGCCTTTGGCTTATTTAAATTTTTTACCAGCTTTTCCACTTCTCTGACACTCAGCTTTTCATCAAAAATCCTTTGTGCCAGTAAATACTGTTCTTCCGGATCTTCGATGGAAAGAATCGCCCTTGCATGTCCCGTGGAAATCATTTCATCAATAACCATTTGCTGTACTTCATCACAAAGTTTCAGAAGTCTCATAGAATTTGTAACAGCGGTTCTGCTTTTTGAAACACGTTCCGCTACTTCATCCTGTTTTAAATGAAATTCTGTCAAAAGCCGTTTAAATGCCTGTGCTTCCTCAATGGGATTCAGATTTTCTCTTTGAATATTTTCAATCAAAGAAATTTCTACGATTTCCTGTTCTGTCATGTTGCGGATGATTACCGGAACTTCTTTCAAACCGGCAATTTTCGCTGCACGCCATCTTCTTTCTCCCGCTATAATTTCATAATGATCTCTCCGGTCCTGTACCAAAATCGGCTGAAGCAGACCAAACTGTTTGATGGAATCTGCCAGCTCCTGTAAAGTATCTTCATCAAAATTTTTACGAGGCTGATCTCTGTTCGGTTCAATCATTGTGATTTTCACTTTTGTTTCCGTTTCTTTTATTTGTAAATTTTGTTGACTCTCTTCTCCGTTGTTTTTCCTTTTATTTTCTCCTATTGCATTCGGAATCAGGGAATCCAATCCCTTACCTAACCCTCTTGCTGCCATATTTACATATCCTTTCCAGCTCCGGCAATTACCTCATCTGCCAGCAGCATATAGCTTTCTGCTCCTACTGACTTTGGATCATATACCTGAATCGGTTCTCCGTGACTTGGTGCTTCTGCCAATCTGATATTTCTGGGTATGATAGTCTGATAAACATTAATGCTCTTTTCCAGATTACTTTTCACATTTTCTACAACCTGATTGGATAGATTGGTACGTGAATCAAACATAGTAAAAACAATACCTTCCATATCCAGTCCGGGATTTAATCTTTCCTTTACTAAATTTACAGTATGTATCAACTGACTCAAACCTTCCAATGCATAATACTCGCATTGAATCGGTACAAGAACAGCATCTGCCGTTGTCATTGCATTCACTGTAAGCATACTGAGTGAAGGCGGGCAATCAATAATAATAAAATCATAGAAATCCTTTACCCAGTCTATTTCATTCTTTAAAATGTATTCTTTTTTTTCTACTCCTATTAATTCGATCTCAGCTGCTGCCAGATTCACATTAGCAGGCAATACAGACACACCTGGTATCACATCTTTTATGATACAATCATGAATCGAACATTCTCCCAATATCAGTTCATATATTGTATTATCCAAATCATTTTTATCTACGCCATACCCACTTGTTGCATTTCCCTGCGGATCACTGTCTATCATCAATACTTTTTTTCCTTTGACCGCAAGTGATGCTGACAAATTGATAGATGTGGTAGTTTTTCCAACACCACCTTTTTGATTAGCAACTGCTATAATTCTTCCCATTGAGTTCCTTCCTCATTCTCTTATCTCTTGTTTCTATATATTGTAATATTATATCACTTTCCTCTTTTAGAATCCATATAATTTATCATTCTTCTAATAGTATAATATAACTACTCCCTTTTTTGAAAAGTGTTCCCTTTGACTTATCCATCGTTTATTTTCTCATTCAGATTCTTCTCTGCATTCAAAGACAAACCACTTTTCATTCATATAAATCTCTATTGTATCGTTTGTTCCATACTGATAACCAAATCCACTTCCAAAATTAGACTGATTATCTTCTGTTGGAATTTCAGTTCCATCAACAGTTGATGTTATTTTTCCATCCATATTGCCGCAACGCTCACTGACAGTACTTTCTCTCCCTGTATCATAATATAATTTACCATTTACCCTTACCATGGGTATTCTATCCCACATAGCATCAGCGCCTGTTTGGTCTATCACGGTAATTTTATAGACCTCACCTAATTGTGCAGGATAGGATTCCATTATTTCTCCATTATAACTAATTTCTACTAAATCTCCAATTTGTAATTCAAGATTTTCTACGTTTGGTATATAAAACTTATCTGCTGAAGCAAGCTCCAAAGAACTATCTTCCGGTTTTACTATGATTGAATCATTGTTTTTTTCAATTACCGACGCCTGAAATGTTATCATTAGCGGTATATTGTCTGCTGAATTTTCACCATCAGAAACACCAATAGATACGATATCCTCTTTATCTGGCAATCTAATAGGATTCCCCTGCTCTTTTTTTCCACATGCACACAACATAATTAAAACAAGGCTGCATAAACAAACAATACAGTATAATTTCTTTTTCACGATTATTCACCTCTAAAAAATACTTGTTATATCATAC
>VSOB01000007.1 GCA_009774625.1 Lachnospiraceae bacterium | reverse complement strand
ACTTTTTATATCCATTTCTGAATAACCTGCTGCAAACCTTTTTCTATCCCTTGCTGCATCCCCTGCTGCATCCCCTGCTGCATTGCCTCTAACATAATAGATTGTCCTAATCCGCTCATATCTTCCACTCCTTTCAACACCTCTTCATGATTCTGTATATCCACATATTCCATAATCTTTGTCTTATCACAGCGGAAAATTCCGGACAGATAATCAAATACAGGTGCATCCGTTTCTTTTCCTCTGCGAATCATAATCACATTCATCAAATCATAATCTTCCACTGCTTCATCTGCCATGCCAATCAGATCCGATTTTTGGATAGAGTACATAGTCACTGTATTCTGCAAACGGACCGGAATCTTTTCATTGCAGATCCAGATGCTGTATACTTTCTGAATATCACCATAATTTGTCAGTTCTGTCAATGTTCCCAATTGATAGCTGATCTCTCTGGCCGCATAGTAAATTCCTCTTTTAATCATCGGATAGGAAGGATTAGAAGTCTGATATTGATTCTGCACCTCCAGATCAATATGTAAATGGATACAGAGATTTTCACTGCTAAGCACAGGATTGAGCGCTTTAAAATGCGTATCATATCTGATCAGTTTATCACTGACAGATTCCAATTCCGTTGAAAGCTGCCCGAATCTTGCCGGAATGTCATCCACCGGAATATCCTGAATGCTGTCTGCATCTATATATCGGATAATTTCTTCCACTGTTGAATTTTTATATTCCGGCACCACTTCTTTCAATATCGGCGCGATGATTTCTCTATTTTGAAACAACCTTTTGCATGCCTCATCATATTTACTGCCAATTGTTCCTGCCGCAGCTATGTCAATTTCCGTTTCCCGCTTCATGCTTACCCCTTTTCCCGGTCTTACATACTTAAAAAATATTACTTTATCTTATCATTATTATATGTGAAACATGCTCGAATTACAAGAAAGCATCTGTCCCGGAACAATTTCCGGATAACAGATGCTACGAAATCAACAGCTTTACATCCTGCATATCGGCCACCAATTCCTTTGCCTGTTCGATGGCCGTATCATGTATGCAGATAATAAATATAATTTTCTCTTTTGTCTCTGAATCAAACAACCGCTTGAAAAATTTCTGTTCCTGCCATTTTACATAGTAGGAAATCCGATGCTTCAAAAGTATCTTTTCCACTTCTTCCTTCATCTTCAGATTATAGACCTTGCAGAAAGCCACTTCATTGTTGACTCTGACTCTGGACAGTTCCGTGGATTCCGCACCTCTCACACTGTCCGATATCTGACTGGCATTTTTATTGCCCCGTAACCCTATATGTTTCACTTCTGTCATGCCCCCAACATTGCCATATATATGGCATTCTGATTCCTGCCTGAAATCGACGACAGACTATGCACTTCAGAATTCTGCTCTGTTTTGTTCTGTTCAGTCATATCCTGCCCCTTAGACGCTGCCTCCTCCGGCTGTGCCTTCATAATTCTGACAGCATTCATCCTTCCCATTGCCATCTGGGATGCAATAATTCCTGCAAAATCCTTGCTGGTTCCCGGACGGAGCGGATTTGTATTCCGACCTGTATTAGTGTAATCCGTTTTTCCTTTTAATGCATCATTGGGTATGGCTTCAACCCTGCCAAGACTCTTTGCGCTCACATAGTTGGTATTATAAACATAAGTTGGATAAAAGCCACTGATTCTCATATTCGATACTCCTTTTCTTCCCTCTTGCTCTCCCTCTGCTCCGCAGTGCCGAACTCGCAAATCCTCCGGATTTTCTCCTTCACGGCTTTCGCCTTATGGACTCCCGTAAACATAACTCTGCCTGCAAGCCTTTCTTCTTGCTCTCCCTCTGCTCCGCAGTGCCGAACTCGCAAATCCTCCGGATTTTCTCCTTCACGGCTTTCGCCTTATGGACTCCCATAAACATAACTCTGCCTGCAAGCAGGCGGATTTATGTTTATGGGAGTCCGCACTGCTCAATGCTTAAGAACATCATACCACTTTATTTTTCGGAATGCAAATGCAATCATCATTCCAATCACCGCTCCCAGGCAGTTGAGGAGGATGTCATCCACATCAAACTGTCCGAATGCACTGAGAAGCTGGAACAGCTCTATTCCCAGAACGAAGAGAAATACCGTGGGGAAAAAGAGGATGCTGTCTCTCTTTTTGGGAAACGCCAATGAATACAGTATGCCATATGGAACAAAAATCAATACATTGCCAAACAGATTTTCAAAGCTGTTCAGGCGGTCGTAATATTTAATGTACATTCGAATGGTTTTAAAAAGTGTGAAATTGGCGGTATCCAGACCTTCCCAGATCACATCCTTCTGCCAGTTGTCCATAATCTCACGTAATACACTATAAGGATATTTAAATACAATCAAACGTATAATAATGAGCACATACAGAAAAAATATCCATTTCCATTTACCACTTTCCTTTACTTTCATAAAAGCTCCTATCATTGTACCTGACTTCCATAAGAGTCAGTCCCTTTGCGGGCACCAGCATACCCGCCTGTTCCCGCATGCCTCTGTCCATGATAGTCTGAATATCCTCCGGCTTTTTCTCCCCTGTGCCTATCTCCAAAAGTGTGCCGGTTAATATCCTGACCATATGGTATAAAAAACCGTCACCCTTATATATAAACTGCAGTTCCTCTCCTGCTCTTCTGATTTCTATCGTATCTATCGTGCGGACCATAGATTTGGATTTGGCCGCCTTTTTAGATTTCCTGGCTGAAGTAAATGCACTGAAATCATGCGTCCCGGTCAGATCATCCGCTGCCTTTCTCATTGCCTGTTCATCCAGCGCTGCGGGATAAGCATACACATATCTTCTGTCAAACACAGCAGGAAACTCCGTATTCCATACACGATACAGATAGGTTTTGCCGACTGCATTCAGTCTGCTATGAAACCGCTCCGGCATTTCCTCAATTGAAATGACACCAATGTCATCCGGGAGATACCGGTTCATGTACGCAAGGATTTCCCCGCATGACATTCCGCTTTCAATATGAAAGTTGGCGCACTGTCCTCTTGCGTGCACACCTGCATCCGTTCTGCCGGCGCCATGTACCCGTACTTCCCTGCCGGTCATTTTACTCAGCAATGTTTCCAGTCTCCCCTGTATGGTATTGTCTGTACTCACCTGACGCTGCCAGCCCTGATAACGTGTTCCTTCGTATTGTAATATGATTTTAAAATTCCGCATTTTGCAATCTACACTTCGCATTCTGTATCCTGAACCTGGTGTTCTGCATTTCTCAGTATTACCACCGCTCGCCATCACATCCCGAATCACCTGATCAGGGCTTTCTTTCCTGAAATATCTCTTTGTCCTCTTCATCAAACCTTCGGAAGCGGTTCAGTCCCACAGCCAGGATACAGAGACTCGTTTTCAGAGTGTCAAAGATACCAGCCCTGTTCATATTGATTACAATAATGCCTGTGGGAATCGCCAGAATCATTCCGGCCACTCCTGCATATTTATAGCCAATGAATAAAAGGATCAGCGTAGGAAGCGGTGCAATTCCTACCGAATCTCCCACGATTTTAGGCTGAATAATCTGCCTTACCAACTGCCCCACGCCCCAGATCACCAACAGCCAGATTGCCATTTCATAATCCGCACTGAGAAACTTAATGACTGCCCAGGGAATCATCACAGCCCCGGTGCCGAAAAAAGGCAGGAAATCCAATACCGCAATCAGGAAGGCAACCAACGGTGCATAGGGAATCCGTAAAAGCAGAAAGCCCGCCAAAAGCAGCAGAAAAATCCAGAGTTCTATTTTCAGTTGGGCTTTGAAGTAACCGCCCACCGCATTTTTCAGACTGTCAAACACAATGTGCCATTTATCCCGGATCGCTCCCGGAATGAAATGCTGCCAGAACTGTCCGATGGCCTCTTTTTCTGCAATAAAAAAATAAGCCGATAATATGCACATAATCACATTGATCATCATTCCCGGAATATTTTTTGCAAAATTCCCCACTGCGTTGACGGTTGGCGTTCCGATTCTACTGACCAGCTCTGCAATATAACCGTCCATTTCCTGACCGATCTTTTCGATATTAGTTTTCACATCCGCCGGAAATCCATCATAAATCACACTCAGATTCTGACCGATCTCCCGAAAATCCTCTTCCAGATGTTCCCACAATTGAGGCAATATCGCTGCAAAGCCAATACCTGCCGTAATCAGTCTGGATACCAGAAAATAACCGCCCAGAATCACCAGTGCAATCACTGCTATAATCACAAATGCAGAACCGGCCTTCCTCTTAATACGGAACTTTTCTTCAAAAAAACGAACCGGAGGATTGGCAATGGCCGCAATGATCCAGCCAATGATGAAAGGAAGAAAAAACAGCAGGATCCTGGGCATTGCAAATATACAAAACAGCAGGATACACACTGCCCAAATCAGGTTTAAAACCACTTTACTGTATCGTTTAAAAGGCTGTCTCATTGTCTGTGCCTCCTATCCCTATCCTGATTCTCACTGTAACAGGTGAAATATCCTCACGCCTGTCCATCCTCTGTCAGATATCCTTCCAGCAATTCATAAATTTCCTCTCTTCCCTGCTTTGTCACGGCAGAAAACGGAATCACCACTGTATCCGGAGAAGCCCCCAACCCGGTGCGGACCTCACGAATCTGTTTCTGCACCTGGCTTCGCTTCACCTTATCCAGCTTCGTTGCAATGATAATCGGTTGATAATTCTGGTGCAGAATCCACTCATACATAATCTTATCATTGGCAGAGGGTGTATGCCGCAGATCAATCAAAAGAAACACTGCCCGAAGCATACGGGATTTCTGTAAATACCGCTCAATCATATTGCCCCATTTGGCCCTGATCTCTTCCGGCGCCTTTGCATAACCATAACCGGGCAGATCCACAAAATACATCTCATCGTTTATATTATAAAAATTGATCGTCTGTGTTTTGCCCGGCTGGGCACTTGTCCGGGCCAGCGCTTTCCGGTTCATCAGCGCATTGATCAGCGAGGATTTCCCCACATTGCTCTTTCCCGCAAATGCCACTTCCGGCTTTGTATTCTGCGGCAGCACACTGGTAATGCCGCATACAGTCTCCAGACTGACTTGTTTGATCACCATTTTATTGCTCCTTCACAGCGCTGTCACCGGTGGCTTTTCCGGAACCAGCAGCAGATACGCGTTTATTTACAAGCGCATGCTCCAGCACCTCTTCCATCTGTCGGACATATACGATTTCCAGCCCCGACTTGATTTCTTTTGAAATTTCCTGCACATCCTTCTCATTTTCCGCCGGAACCAATACTTTTCTGATGCCGGCTGTTCTGGCTGCCAGTATTTTTTCTTTCAGACCCCCGATGGGCAGTACCCGTCCCCGCAGCGTCACCTCACCTGTCATGGCAACCGTTGCATAAACAGGGCGTTTTGTGAGCGCGGAAAACACTGCTGTTGCCATTGTAATGCCTGCGCTGGGGCCGTCCTTTGGTACCGCGCCCTCAGGAATATGAATATGAAAATCATTTTTCTTAAATGCATCCGCCGCAATTTTATGGTCCTTTGCAATGGAACGAATAAAGCTGATGCCCGTGATAGCCGATTCCTTCATCACGTCTCCCATTTGACCGGTCAAGTCAATATCTCCTTTTCCCGGCATGATATTCACTTCAATTTCCAGCGTATCCCCGCCCACGCTGGTCCAGGCCAGACCTCTGACGATCCCCACTTCATCTGTCTTACCGATCTTATCCTGAGAATATTTCTCTTTGCCCAGATATTTCTCCAGGTTCTGCTTTGTAACCCGTATGGTTTTCTTTTCCCTTGCCTGCAGAATCTCTCTGGCCGCTTTCCTGCAGATCTGGCCGATTTTCCGTTCCAGCTCCCGGACGCCAGCCTCTCTCGTATAATTCTGTATCATTTTATGCAGTGCATTGTCCGTAATATCAAGCTGAGTGGAAGAAAGACCGTTTTTCTCCAACTGTTTTTCCAGCAAATGTTCTTTGGCAATATGAAACTTCTCATTGGAAGTATAGCTGGTTACTTCGATCAGCTCCATACGGTCCAGCAAAGGTCTTGGAATTTCGGAAACCGAATTGGCCGTGGCCAGAAACAACACTTCCGACAGATCCAGCGGAATCTCCACATAATGATCCCGGAACCTGTTATTCTGCTCTCCGTCCAATACTTCCAGAAGGGCAGAAGCCGTATCTCCCCTCCTGTCATTCCCTGCTTTGTCAATTTCATCCAGCAGCATCAAAGGATTTTTAACCCCCGCCTGACGCAGACCGGCTGCAATCCGTCCGGGCATCGCGCCCACATAAGTACGTCTGTGCCCTCTGATTTCCGCCTCGTCCCGGACACCGCCCAGGCAAATACGGATGTATTTTTTATTCAATGCTTTCGCCACGCTTCTGGCAATGGAGGTTTTTCCGGTTCCCGGAGGTCCCACCAGACAGAGAATCGGGCTGTCGCCGCGCTTTGTCAGGCTTCTGACTGCCAAAAACTCCAGGATACGCTCCTTCACCTTCTCCAGTCCGTAATGCTCCTCCTCCAAAATGGTTTCCGCTCTGGTAATATCCGTATTGTCTCTGGACATCTTATCCCAGGGAAGCTCCAGCAGCGTTTCGATATATCCCCGCTCCACAGCACTTTCCGAACTGCTGGCAGCCATATTCTGAAAACGTGCGATCTCTTTTTTGATTTTTTCTTTTACCTCTTTTGACGCTTTCAGCTTTTTCAGATCTTCCTGAAACTGCTCTGCATCCGACAGGGTGTTTTCCTCGCCCAGTTCTTCCCTGATAAAATGGAGCTGCTCGCGCAGCAGATACTCTTTTTGATTTTTCTCCACACGGGAACGGATTTTTTCTGACAACTCCATCCGCACCCTGGCCACTTCCACCTCATTCAGCAAAATCTGGCAGAGCAGCGCAAAACGTTCCCGCAGGTCCAGCTCTCCCAGAATTTTCTGTTTGTTCGCATATTGCAGCGGAATATTGTTGGTAATCTCGTCAATCAAGGATTCCAGGCTGGCTGCTTCCTGTACTCTGGGGCCAAGATTTTTTCCCACTTTGGGATAACACTGACTATACCGCTCAAAAATCGAACGCAGTTCCCGCAGCCCTGCCTCTTCTTCACTTTCAGGCAGCCGCTCTCCTCCCGGCACTGTTTCGATCTCCGCCAGCAGATAGTCCGTCACTTCTTCCGAAAAAGACAAAAGCCTTGCACGCATCTTACCCTCTGCCAGCACCCGGATAATATCTCCCGGCAGCTTGGTAAGCTGCCGGATGACTGCCACCGTACCCACTTCATACATATCCTTATATTCCGGATCTTCCGTTTCCGGGTCCTGCTGAGTCACGACCAGCAGCATCTGGTCCGCCTGCATTGCCTGATCCACTGCCTGAATGGATTTCTTCCTGCTCAGATCAAAATGGATAATCATATCCGGCAGAATCGTCATCCCCCGCAGCGCAACTGCCGGAAGTTCATATCTGTTCTCTTCTATATTCATTCGTACTCCTTTTTCAGACATAAAACGCCGCTAATTCTTAGCGGCGCTTTCTCTCCTGGTACTACTTCGCTTTTCTTGTGGGCTCACGATGCACCACCAACGGTTCACTGGTACCGTCTATTACTTCTTTGGAAATTACACAAAGCTGGATCGTATCATCGGAAGGGATCTCATACATCACATCCATCAGCACATTCTCCATAATGGAACGCAGACCTCTTGCGCCTGTTTTCCGCTCCATTGCTTTCTTTGCGATCTCCACGATCGCATCATCCTCAAAACGCAGTTCCACATCGTCAAATGCAAACAGCCTCTGATACTGCTTAACCAGTGCATTTCTAGGCTCTTTCAGAATACGCACCAGCGCATCCTCATCCAGTCCTTCCAGAGACACATTAATAGGCACCCTGCCTACAAATTCGGGAATCAGGCCGAACTTAACCAGATCCTGCGGGGTTACTTCCCCCAGGATTTCCCCGATTTCTTTGGTGGTCTTGGTACCCATCTTAGCATTGAAGCCGATAATCTTGTGATTCAGTCTTTCCTCCACAATCTTGTCCAATCCGTCAAAGGCACCGCCGCAGATAAACAGAATATTGGAAGTGTCTATCTGAATCAACTCCTGATGAGGATGCTTCCTGCCGCCCTGAGGCGGTACACTGGCCACGGTACCTTCCACGATTTTCAGAAGCGCCTGCTGTACACCCTCGCCGGAAACATCTCTGGTAATAGAAACATTTTCCCCTTTTTTCGTAATTTTATCGATTTCATCTATATAGATCATGCCATACTGGGCACGTTCCACATCATAGTCCGCTGCCTGAATCAGCTTCAGCAGGATATTTTCCACATCCTCGCCCACATAGCCAGCCTCTGTCAGTGTGGTGGCATCTGCAATGGCAAACGGCACATTGATAATCTTGGCAAGGGTCTGCGCCAGATATGTCTTACCGGAACCGGTAGGCCCCACCATCAGGATATTGCTCTTCTGAAGCTCTACCTCGTTCAGCCCTTTAGGCGCCAGTACCCTTTTATAATGATTGTAAACTGCTACCGACAACACTTTCTTGGCCGTTTCCTGGCCAATGACATATTCATCCAGAAATTCTCTGATCTCTACCGGTTTTAAAAGATTGATTTCCATGCCGTCATCTGCAGGCTCTTCTTCGTATTCCTCCTCCATGATTTCAGCACAGATATCAATGCATTCATCACAGATGTATACACCTGCCGGGCCGGCAATCAGTTTTCTGACCTGTTCCTGCGTCTTGTTACAGAAAGAGCATCTTACTTTATCGTCAGAATTTTTTGTCATTTTAACTTACTATCTCCTTAACTATTCTTTGGGCCTGAATGTAAATACCTTATCAATCAGACCGTACTCCTGTGCTTCCTCCGCACTCTTCCAGTTGTCTCTCTCAGTATCCGCACAAATCACCTCATAAGACTGTCCGGTATTCTCCGCCAGCATTCTGTTCAGCTTTTCCTTTGTTTTCAGGATATGCTTCGCAGCAATCTCGATTTCTGTCGCCTGTCCCTTTGTACCGCCAAGTGGCTGATGAATCATAATCTCCGCATTGGGAAGCGCACTTCTCTTTCCTTTTGTACCGCCTGCCAGAAGGAATGCTCCCATACTGGCCGCCATACCGATACAGATCGTTGCCACATCACATTTGATATACTGCATGGTATCATAGATAGCCAGTCCTGCCGTCACACTGCCGCCCGGACTGTTAATATAAAGCTGGATGTCCTTCTCAGGATCCTCAGCCTCCAGAAAAAGCATCTGCGCCACAACAAGGCTTGCCGTCACCTCATTCACTTCTTCTCCCAAAAATATAATCCTGTCTTTTAACAGTCTTGAATAAATATCATAGGAACGTTCGCCCCTGCTTGTTTGTTCAATGACATAAGGTACTAAACTCATTCAAAATGCCTCCTCGCCGTTTTCAGTTTATTCCCGGCCGCTGTAAACTATACCTGCCTAAGCCTCTTTTGCTTCGCTTACCACGAAATCGGCAGCCTTGGTAATGGCAAGATCTTCCATAAGCTGTTCTTTGGCCTTTTCATTGTCGCCCAGCATTTCTTTTACCTTGTCCTTTTCCATATTATATACTTCTGCCATTCTTTCGATTTCTTTCTCATAGTCCTCTTCCGATGCGGTAATGCCTTCTGCCGCCACAATCGCCTCCAGCACCAGTCTGGACTTGATCCGTTTCTCCGCCTGCGGCTTTACCTGCTCCAGCATCTTCTGTCCGTCAAGGCCTGTAAACTGGAAGTACTGCTCCAGAGAAAGTCCCTGCATCTGCAGTCTCTGTGCAAACTCATCCACGATCTGTCTCTGCTGTGTCTCCAGCATAGCCTCCGGAATATCCATATCGGCATCTGCAATGATCTCGTTCACAACAGCCTCTTCCTTCGCACTCTTTGCTTCTTTTTCCTTCTTTTCTGTTAATTTTTTCCTGATGTCCTCTTTGTATTCCGCCAGTGTATCAAACTCGGAAACTTCTGCGGCAAACTCGTCATCCACTGCAGGAAGCTCTTTTGTCTTGACCTCTTTGATGGCAACTTTGAATACTGCAGCTTTCCCTTTCAGCTCTTCTGCATGGTAATCTTCCGGGAAGGTAACATTCACTTCCACTTCCTCTTCTTTATTCTTGCCAACAAGCTGCTCTTCAAAACCTGGAATAAAAGAACCCGAACCGATTGTCAGCGGATAGTTTTCCCCTTTCCCGCCTTCAAACGCTTCTCCGTCCACAAAGCCTTCAAAATCAATGGTTGCTATATCTCCGTTTTCGATGGCTCTGCCTTCTACCTCCACGGTTCTGGCATTGCTTTCTCTTTCTTTCTCGATTTCTTTCTCAATTTCCTCATCTGTCACTGCAACGGACTGCTTTTCCACCTTTACTCCCTTATACTTGCCCAGTCTTACTTCCGGCTTCAAAGCCACCTCTGCCGTAAAGACAAACGGCTGTCCGGCCTCCATCTGTGTGACCGCAATTTTAGGAGAGGAAACAACGCTTTCCTCACACTCTTCCAGAGCTTTCTCATAGGCGCCCGGAATCAGCTCATTTGCAGCGTCTTCATAAAACACTTCCCTGCCGTACATCCTTTCAATCACCTGACGGGGAACCTTGCCCTTTCTGAAGCCGGGAACACTGATTTTATTTTTTGTTTTCTGATACACTTTCTGAATCGCTTTTTCCAACTCTTCCGCTGAAACCTCGATCGTCAATTTTGCCATATTATGTTCCAGTTTTTCTACCTGTAAGCCCATTTTAGCTCCTCCTTCATTCGCCGCATTTCGTCCTGATTCCATGATATTTTAAAAATGGGACATTCTCCCATACTCACAGTCATTTTAGAATTATAGCATAGGACTTTTAAAAGCGCAAGAATTCTTGAAAAACTTACCATCATAATTCCATTGGTTCTGCTCATACTATCATCAAGATAAGCGCGGCAAGTACTTGGAACGGAGAAAGTTCTTCAGGATAAGTACGGGCTCACTTATCTTGAAGACAGAAAATGACTCAAAGAAAATGATGGAGGTGAATGTAACATGGCAAGTTCAAACAGAAGCAACAGAACTGAAGTGCCAGAAGCAAAGGCCGCTATGGATCGTTTTAAAACAGAGGTAGCATCTGAACTGGGTATCAGTTTAAAGGAAGGTTACAACGGTGACCTTACTTCCAAAGAAGCCGGCAGCATCGGCGGAGAAATGGTGCGTAGAATGATCAAGCGTCAGGAAGAACAGATGAAATAAGATCTGTTAAGGCAACGGACCGCACAAAAAGCAACCGTCTTTTTGTGCGGTCCGTTTTTACATATTCCATTCGTCATTCTGCCCTTTTTTGCTTGTGCATTTTTGTGGAAAAATGCCTTTGATTTTTGTATATTTTTTATGGTACAATAGTAATAGAAACAATAATAATGAGGAACTTTGCCGTCAGTTCAAAACGGGCGGCGCAGCGTACCTGTACGCTGACAAAATCGCACGAAAAGGAGGGATTGTCGTGTATGAAATCGGTGACTATGTAATCAAGGCAAATAATGGGGTCTGCCGGATTGAGGATATCCTGCATCTGGATCTTCCCAATGCAGACAAGGACAGACTGTACTACCTGCTGATCCCCATTGAAAACAAAAATGCAAAACTGTATGTGCCTACAGATGCAGGAGAAGATACGCTCAGAAGAGCGCTGAACGAGGAACAGGCATGGGAAGTCATCCGGAAAATTCCGGAAGTGGAAGCTGCATGGATTACCAATGACAAGCTCCGCGAACAGGCGTATAAGGAAGCCATCCATAGCTGCAACCCTACGGCGCTGATCAGCATCATCAAAAATCTCTATCTGCGCAGAAAGCAGCGGACAGAACAGGGCAAGAAAAGTACCGCCACAGACGACCGGTATTTTAAACTGGCAGAGGACAATCTTTATTCCGAACTGGCATTTGCCCTGGGAAAAGGAAAGGCTGAAATGCGTCAACTGATTGCCGATACCATCCGGCTAAAAAATACACAGCCGGACCACAGCGCTGCCGTCCGTTAAACAGGGAAGCCTTATATGAAAAAGTCCGGACGTTCTTTTCACTTTTCCATATTGTTTTATGCCGCAGTTTTTTTCTCCATTCTTACGTTTGCGCTGCTGCAGCCCTTTGGAGCGCCTCCGGATGAGGTAAACCGCTATAAGGTGGCACAGTTTATCTGCAATCATGGCGCTCTGCCTACCGGAGAGGAGTTTGAAGTGGCAATCGGCGGGTATGGAGGTTCTTATGCATTCCAGCCGATCCTGCCTTATATCATACAAGGCTGGTTGATGCGGCTCTTATCATTTATTACCAAAGACAATCTGGCACTGCTGCTCTGCGCCCGTATGGTAAATGTCATATTGGGTGTCATTATGGCTGTTTATGTCAGAAAGCTGGCAGTGCTTTTATTTGACCATAGTTTAAACGGTTGGCTGTTTTGTCTGCTCGTCATGTTCCTGCCCCAGAATCTGTTTCTGCATTCCTATGTCAATACTGATTCTATGGCATCCGCATCCGGAGCCGTTATTTTATATGCCTGTGTATCCGGCTGGAAATCCGGCTGGCAAAAGCACAACTGTATCACTCTGTGCGCAGGGATTATCTGCTGTGCTCTTTCCTATTATAATGCATACGGATTGATCGTCACTGCCATACTGCTGTTTTTGTTTTCTCATCTGAAAAGGGACCGGAAAAAAAAGCTGCGCTTTCAGTGGCGTCCGCTTCTGCAAAAAGGGGGACTGATCTCCGCCGTAGTACTGGCCGGTATCGGCTGGTGGTTTCTGCGCAATTACCGGATCCATGACGGCGATTTTCTGGGACTGGCCGCCCGCGAAGCACACGCCCTCCGCACAGCTCTGCCCCAGTACAGTCCGGCAACCAGAGTCACTCTGGCTGCTTCCGGTGTTTCTCTCAAGGATATGCTCTTTCAGATGGATTTTTTCTATTTTCTATGGAACAGCTTTGTGGCCAGATTCGGCCCCATGACACTGCCAACCCTGCCCTTTTTGTATATCTGGTATTATCGTATCTTTGGCTTCGGCTGGCTGTTTTGTCTGATTCCGGCCCGTCTGTACGGCTCGGACAGCCCTGCAGCTTCCCGTTCCGGCAGACAGAGCGTATCGCAAAGCGGCAGGCAGGTACCCACATTGCTGTTCCATATACCGATGCTGCTGTCCGTCCTGATTCCGATGGGGCTGTGTATCTATTATTCCTATACCAGCGATTATCAGCCTCAGGGACGATATATCATGCCCATGCTGATTCCTTTTATGTACTATACCGCCCTGGGATTTCAAAAACTGATCACCCTGGCCGAGCGCTGGCTTCCAATGGGCGGACTGTGTAAATGGTATCGGCCTCTGATCTGCGGCGGCCTGATGCTGTTTCTTACGGGCGCCCTTGTGCTGACTCTGGCCGGTGTTGTCATCCCTTATTACCTGTCAGGTACAAATCTGTGGAATGGGGAATGGATTGCATTCTGATCAGAGAATAACAGTTCAGTATCCGTATGTATTTAGGAATAAAACACAGGATTCTCCGCCTGCGGCGGATCGCTTCAACAGCGTATTTCCAAACCGCCGCAGTGCGCACCCTCTTAGGGTTTTTGCTATATAGAACCAGGTTTTCTATAAAACAAAAAAGAAAGCATATGAATTATGCTTTCTTTTTTCATACGTGCGCTAGAGGATTCGAACCCCCGACCTTTTGGTCCGTAGCCAAACGCTCTATCCAGCTGAGCTAAGCGCACATACCGTTGCCGCAATATAATCGGCAACAGTGATATTTTATATGCTTTTACATATTTTGTCAAGTAGCTGCTAAAAATTTTCCGGGACAAATTTTATCTCTTCCGTACTATGCCTTGGAATCCACCAACAGTCCTTTCATCTCTTCATCCAGCAGTTCTGCTTCTTTCTGCAGCTTGCGCAGCTCTTTGTCCACATCCGCAGAGCCGGTTACCGTTTCATTTACTTCCTCGGTCATTTCTGTCTGCTCCCTGGCAGCTTCTGCTTTGGCGGCATCAACCTGCTGTTCTATCTCTTCCTTCTTCTCTTTGATGTCCTCCAGCTTCTCTTCCTGTTCTTCCTCTTTCTCCTTCTGCTCCTGGGCTTTTTCGATGTTCTCCTGATACATTTCATCGATATGGTTCATGGATTCCTGGATGGCCACACCCATGATTTCTTTGGAACCGGCCTTCAGAATCTCCTGTTCCTGATTTACCGCGTCCACCATCCGGTATCTTTCACCCAGCTTTGCCTGCTTCGCTCCACGGATGCTGGCATTTTCACCAATGATCTCGCCCTCTGCCTCCTGCATGATCCTCTGCTGCTCCTGGATGTATTCCTCACAGTTTTTATACTCTTTTGGTGCTTCCTCTTTGGAAAGCCCCTTCAGCCTCTCACCGGCCTTCTCGGCATTGTCTCTTGCCTCTTTCATCACGGCCTGAGACTCCTGAATCTTCGCCCGGCTCTCATCCAGCCCCTGCTCATACTCCTGATCGCTTTCAAATTTATCCAACAGAACCTTAGCGGCCCGTTCCCTGACTTCTTTTCTCTTTTTCTCCACAGCAGTTTCCTGATTGTCCTGCTTCAGATCCCCCGCAAAGATGGAAAGCGCTCGTTTGTTCCCCTTATTCTGTTTTTCCATGCTGTCTGCGGCGCCAAATGAAACCGTCAAAACTCCGTTTCGATCTGCTATTTTCATGTCATTCTCCTTTCCATACTGCCGGTTCTCTTCCCTGATACCCGTCCGCGGTCTATGCACCATTTCAGTGGTAGATTTCCTCTGCATAGACCCGCGCATGTAATCTCGGACGGCAAAAGGCTCTTACCGCCTGAATCCTATAGTATATATCGGCTTTTTCCTCCTGAAAATTACCCTTTTTATCCAGTACAGCCACTTTATCGGATAAAATTCGTACGCTGAACCGGCTCCCGCTGCGGCAGGCCGTACGTTTCCTTTCCCAGCTCTATGCTTTTCATCAAAAATGTCATATTTTCCGCCAGTGTCCGCATACTCTGCAGTCCTTCCAGATCCTGTACGGCTTCTTCCGCACGGTTGCCGTGTATGCTGTTCCAGTACTGTCCCGATGCCACCGGCATGCCACAGATGGTAAAATATTTGTTCAGTTCATCAAAGGTGGCAGACAATCCGCCTCTTCTTGCCGAAACCACGCTTGCGCCTACTTTCATGGTTTTGTCAAAACCGGTACTGTAAAACAACCTGTCCAGAAAGCCAATCAGTGTCGCATTGGCAGAGGCATAGTAAACCGGGCTGCCTACCACCAGTCCGTCACAGGCTTCAAATTTTTCCGCCGCCTGATTGACCGCATCATCAAACACACATCTGCCATGCTCTGCACAGTACATACAGGCGATACAGCCTCTGACAGCCTGATTGCCCACATGTATCAGCTCTGTTTCCACCCCTCTTTTCCCAAAGACCTGTTCCATCTCATGCAATGCCGTATAGGTGCATCCCTTCGCATGGGGACTTCCATTGATCAACAATACTTTCATATCTTTTCCTCCATATGATACACTACTGTTCCCGCTATTCACTATTTATCAACCATCATTCACCGAACATACAGGCTCGCAAAGCCGCTCATTTGTGATTTTTTGTTGATTCTTCAGACACTTTTGCCTGCTTCCTCCGGCGGCTGCCACAGGGCGGGCAACGATGCCAATTCTTTCGCACCGGTATAACTCCACGACAAAAACGTCTGGGTGATCCTTTCCGCCTGCAAAATATTGGGCAGCAAAAGATCCAATCCGTCCCGAATGGTCTGCGGTGTATCGTGCAGCAGATAAAATTCCACCTTTTTCCCGCAAAAATCAATTTTCCGCACTTTGCCTTCCGCATTCAGATAGCCCTGCCGGTCTCCCACCCAGTAATTTCCGCTCTTTCTTTTGTCATTCCGGTGAAGCATCAGGTATCTTTCCCCATCCCGCAACAGAAGCAGAGAGCTGACCGGTTCTCCTTTGCTGCTCCAGCCTGCCTGCAGCATAGTGATGCGTCCCTCAAAAAAGTCCTGCACCAACATCTGCAGACTCCCGCCAAATCTCACTGACCCTTTCTGCTGGCTCACCCGGCCTTCTGCATCCATCAAAACGATCCAGTCCGGAGAAGGCGACGGCTCCAGTTTATCATGCAGTCTGTTCCGGGCTGCTTCTTCCTCGAAGCCGCCCAGTTCCCGTTTGGCCCGTTTAAAAGCCTGCCCATTCCCCGTCCGCACCGGAAAAAAGCTCCACTTCGGAAAATCCAGGGAAGGCTGGCCCACAGCGCCGATCTGACGCAGCAATTCATGGATCTGTCCCGCCAGACGCTCACGGCTTGGATGGATAAAATAACCGGGCACTGACAGTTCTCCAAATACCTCCATCTCATGATTGCCGCTGGCCAGATACAGTTCACGCCTGCCTATGGCCCCGTATACGGATACAAATCCACGGCCCCGGAAATAAATCGCCATATATCTGCCGTTTTCTTCCCGCAGCACCAAAGAGTCCGCCGCTTTTCCGGACTCCGGCCCGGCCATACGGTCTCCCCAACTCAGTTCCAGCCGTTTCACATGTCCCACTTCTCCCGGCCGGTCCGATAAAAAGACATCCACCCAATAAGAAACCTCTTCCGGCGTTATCTCCTCTGCCCCATTCAATATGACAGCCGGCTGACAGTAGCGCCGGATATGTACCGTATCCGGCAGACGCTCCCAGGGCAGACATGGCGTTTCCTCGTGCAGCGCTTCCATTGCCGCCAGCCATTCCAGCCCCTGTGTCACTGCCTCCTGCACATCTCCATAGTTACCTCTTCCATACTGATTTTCTTTCTGCTGACAAAAACACCGGAGTGTTCCGTCCTCATAAGCCAGAAACCGGTACAGTATCCCTTTGATTTCCCGCCGGACCATCTGCACCGTCCGGGCTGCCTGTGTCGGGTGCAGCAGATAATCCGTCAGCAGCGCCGCCGCCCGTTCATGCCGACAGCCCGGCAAAGGTAACATATACAGTCTGCGGCGAAGCTCCGGCTCTATTTCCCTGCGCTGCGCCCTGTCCGCCCCTGTCAGCGGCAGCAGAAACCAGAACAGCGGTCCGTCCGGAAGCGCTCTCACCCATTCCCAGCGAAACAAGGGACGCCAGATCGGCTGATCGTCCAAGTAATATTGCAGATAGCTGGTATGTAACTGGAGATGGAGAAATCTGCTGCCTATGGGAACAGATATCATACGGCCCAGGGCAGGCCCGTCTCTTTCCTCCGAAAAATCCAGTATGGCACGTTCCCACCTGATATCCGGCACTTCCTTCTGCATCAGCTCCGACAGCATGGCGCCCGCCGTATCCCCCTCATCCATGTCTCTGAGAAATGCCACTCTCAGAAAATACCACCAAAACGGCCCGTTCTCCTGTCGGTACAGCAAAGGGTCCGGACGCATCTCGGCCGCCATACCGTCTGCCGCCAGCTTTTTGGCCCGCAGCAATTCCCCGCACAAGACTTCTGTAAGATGACAGCACCCGCTTTCCTCATGCGCCCGGCAAAACTCCTGCAGAGAACGCAGAAATGCATCCGTCCTGTGCAGATTCAGCCAATAGGGTAGTACCTGCTCCTTTGCAAACGTTTCATCCTGCAGCGCCAGCTTCATATTCTCATAGGAAAACAGCCTGCGCACACGTGCCTCGTCCTCTGTATCTTCCCTGCACTGCCGATCAAAGCTCCAGGTCCGATAGCTGCTGTAAGCCTTCAGGGCCACCAGAAAATGATTCCGTTTTTCCTGCAAAAGCTCCGGCATCCGTTTCTCTACCGCCTGCCGCAGCGGTTCGTATAAATGCTTTCCCGTCATACTGCTGTCATATGACAGATCCAATATCCGGACTGCCAGCCGCAGCACCTCTTCCTGCGTATCACTTCGGCCCAGATACTGTGCCAATAACGAAAGTCCGCACATGTCGCGCCGGGATACTCCGTCTCCCCGCTCTCCCGCTCTGGGCTTTTCCAGACATTCCGGCCGATAGCAGGCAAATATCTTTTCAAAATCCACGGCCAGCAGCGCAAAACGCGCCTCCCTGGCTTTTGTCCCTAAAGCAAGCAGCGTCCAGAAATCAACAAACCCGGCTGCACGCACACGTTCATCCAAATGGCTCAGATGCACAATCGGCTCTCCCATCCCGCTGATCTCTACCACCGCATCCACACCGGGAAATTCTGCTCCCTGAAACAGACATGGCTGATACTGATAGCGCATGGAGCCATCCGGCTGCAGACAGTCCAGCCGCCGATAAAGGATGCCATAAGAGATACACAACTGACGCAGAAAGGGGACCGGCGGCGGCTCCTCCACAGACCGGACCACAGAAAGCAGGCCGGCAGTAAAAGAAGGCTGACGCCACACTGCCAGAAATTCTTCGGACATAAAATATTCCATCCACAGTTTCTTCTGTTTTCTGGCTTTTGCATCCATATAAATCGCCCGGAATCTCAACAAAGCCGGAGAAGATACATCCGGCTTTCTATCATATGCTACTCTTGTCTGTATTATTGTTTCTCCCTGCTCTGCTGATTCCTGTGTCCATACAGCCTCCTGCGGGAGCAAAACAGGCCTGTAGGCAATATCTACCGCTTCCTTTCCCATCACGCCGGGCCTGTTTTCTCCTCTGCAATTCCCCGCGGGACGCAGCTCCTCTGTCAATTGCAGATCAGACAAAACCCTCTGCTCCCCGGCAGAGAGCGGCATCGCCTGCCCGATCAGGCCATCCCTGCACAAAACACCGTTCTGATTCAGGGGCAATGCGCCCAAAACAGCCGAACCCGCAGCAGACCAAAACCGCTCCTTCTCTTTCTTTCCTGTAAATGCCCTGCCAAGCAATACCCGCATTGCCCACTGCAGAAATCCTTTTTTCTCTGTATGTGGCAGACTGACCTGTAGCCATCTGGCCTCTTTTCCCTCTGCTCCCTCAGAAATAAGACAGATCCCCTCTTCTATCCCCGCCTGTTCCAGCGGCGGTATCCGCATCCGCACCCCTTCCGCCTCCAGCCTTCCCGCCAGAGGTTCCTTTCCCTGCCCATGCAAACGATATACCCAGCTTAACCATGTCTCCATCATATCGCTCCCTCCGACTTTTATTATACCTCCCTATCTTCATCCTGTCATCGGGTTTCTTGCGTTCCTCATTTACTCCACATCCTGCAGCGCAGCATAGTCCTCCTCACCGGTCCGGATTTTCACAACCTTTGCCACATTGTACACAAAAATCTTTCCGTCACCGATATGGCCTGTATACAACGCCTTTTTTGCAGCCTCTATGACATCTTCCACCGGAATCTTACTTACCACCACCTCGATCTTTACTTTGGGCAGAAGGGTAGCGTCCATTTCAACCCCTCTGTACATCTCTCCGGCGCCTTTCTGGATACCGCAGCCCATTACCTGAGTCACGGTCATACCGGTCACGCCCAGCTCATTCATTGCTTTCTTCAGATGTTCATACCGCTGCAGTCTGGCGATCACCACTACCTTGCAGATTCCGGTCATCCGCTCCGTCATATTTATCACCGGCACAGATGCTTCCTTCTGTATCTTCGAAGCGTTGTCATAGACTTCCGTACCCAGATCGGTATTTTCATTGACTTCCATAGTCATTGTATTGGAAATGTCCATAATTCCGAAACCGGAATAGGCGGATACCAGCCCATGTTCCTTAATATCCAGTCCCACGATTTCCTCTTCTTCACTCACGCGCAGTCCCACCGCCGCTTTGATCAACAGGAAGGTAATGGTGATGGTAACTGCCGTCCAGGCGGTTACTGCGGCAATTCCAAACAACTGGATACCCAACTGACCAAAGCCGCCTCCATAAAACAGGCCGGTGACGCTGTCATTTCCCGGTGCACTGGTGGTGGCGAACAATCCCACTGCCAGAGTGCCCCAGATACCGTTCAGGCAGTGTACTGCCACCGCGCCTACCGGATCATCCACACGCAGTTTATGATCCAGACACCACACGCCGAATACCACCAGCAGTCCTGCCACCGCACCGATTACCACCGCGCCCAGGCAATCCGTTACATCACACGGCGCTGTGATTGCCACCAGTCCTGCCAGTGATGCATTCAGGCACATGGAAACATCCGGTTTCCCATATTTAACCCAGGTAAATATCATACAGACTACCGTGGCAATGGCAGGCGCCACCGTTGTAGTCAGCGTAATAGATGCAAGCTGCGCCACACTGGCGGCCGCCGCGCCATTGAATCCATACCAGCCCAGCCATAAGATAAAAACACCCAGACAGCCCAGCGGAAGATTATGTCCCGGAAAGGCATTTACTTTCGTAATCTTTCCGGTTTTGTCCTTTCCGAATTTTCCGATCCGGGGTCCCAGGATCGCCGCTCCGATCAGTGCGGAAACACCGCCTACCATATGTATGGCGCAGGAACCAGCAAAGTCATGAAAGCCCATCTGCGACAGCCAGCCGCCGCCCCAGATCCAATGTGCCTCAATCGGATAGATCACCGCCGAGATCACAGCCGAATACATACAATAAGACAAAAACTTTGTCCGCTCCGCCATGGCTCCCGATACGATGGTGGCCGTCGTGGCACAGAATACCAGATTGAATACAAAGCCTGACCAGTCAAATCCGGCATAGCCTGTAAAAATATCAAAACCGGGTCTGCCGATCAGTCCCATCCAGTCCTCCCCCAACAGCAGACCAAATCCGATCAAAATAAAAACCACCGTTCCGATGCAGAAATCCATCAGATTTTTCATCAGAATATTGCCTGTGTTTTTGGCTCTTGTAAAACCTGCTTCCACCATGGCAAACCCTGCCTGCATCCAAAATACCAGCGCCGCCCCGATCAGGAACCAGACGCCAAACACTTCACCGCTTACGGCACGCATCATTTCTTCTGTCATACGATTTCCTCCTCATTTCCATTCAGGTTCCGCCCGCGGAGCGTTTTATTCCTGTTACAGGCCGCCGTTTTCCGGATCATATTAAGCCATAGAAAACTTTTGTTGTCATAAAATGAAAAAGCGCTATGGATAATTCCATAGCGCCTTTGCCTGTATGCATGCAAGTGTAGCACTTCAAATAAACAAAGTCAATCGTTTTTTCCGACAAAGAATCGGGGAAAATTTGTAAAACTTTGGTAATATTTATTGCACGGTTGATAGCTTCTGAAATCAGGCAGGCTTTCTTTCGCAATTTTATTTTGTTACCACCAGTGTTCCGTTTGCATCACAAAAGGGCATTTTACACAATGAGATATGATTTGCTTCCTCATAACGATCCACTGCCTTTTCCACACCGGACAAATCGCTGTTGTAATCATGTACAAACAGATAACCGCCTTTTGCGAGACGCGGATAAAAATACTCCAGACCCGCATAAATAGAATCCTCAAAATCCACATCCAGGGACACAAATGCAAATGTGGAATCCAGCCCATCTAAAGATGCCGGAAAAAATCCCTGTTTCATCACAATTTTATCAAGATGAGACATCCTTTCCAGGACTGTGCTGACATTGGTCTGTTTATATGCCTCTACGAAAGCATCTGTACAATTTCCTTTTTTCAGTTCCCGCAGCGCCTCGTTTGCATCAAACCCGTCAAATGTATCAAATAAATAGCAAGTACGATCGGGAAATGCATAATTGATATATTGGGCAAATTCCCCACGGAATACGCCGACTTCTGCCACATCACCCTGTACCTTCTTTTTGCGGATTTCTTTCACTGCAAGTTCAAAGCATTTCATCCGCACATAGTCGCTTTCCAAATACCCCTCCCCGAAATCTGAAAGGCATAAATCGCCATATGCTTCCACGCCCTGCACTGTATGATACCGATTTTTACAATTTCCGCATATTCTTTACCTAAAATTTTCTCTGCAAATACATAATCCTGATTGAGATCTGACATCGTAAAATTATTGTAAAGGAAAATCACTTTCTTCAGATCAATGCCGATTTCCTGACACTGTTTGTATATTTCACGGCTGAAAAGATTGGCAACAAGAATGGCATCATATTCCATGCCGGCTGCTTCCTGAGGTGTTACCACTTTCTTCCCATATACTCTTCCGTCTTTTTGTGCGTATCAATGTAGGCAACTATTTGGTCCGCTGCAATATGTTTTCCCGCTACTTTTCCGGCCAATCTGCCAGTCCCCCAGATCAATACTCTCATTGGTATCTCCTTTCTGCCAGACTCTTTTCAGGCCAGTACTTTATATCCCTGCTCCTCCACGGTCTTTTTCAGCACTTCATCGGCCACCTCTCCGTCCAGGGTCACAACCGCCGTTCCTGCGGTATGGCTGGCAACGACTTCTCTTACTCCATCTATTGCCTCCAGGGCTTTCTTTACTGTTCCCTCACAATGCGGGCACATCATACCTTCAATTTTTAATGTTTTCTCCATTTTGTTTTCCTCCTTTTCTTCGACTGCCTGTACCTGCATACTGTCGGTTTCAGACCGTTTTTTCTGCAAAGCCTTACCGGCCCGATCCCGCCTTGTATCATAGATACGAAACAGATTCAGCCGCAGTGCATTGGTCACCACACAGAAACTGGACAGGCTCATTGCCGCCGCCCCGAACATGGGATTTAATTTCCATCCGAATAGCGGGATCCAGAGCCCGGCTGCCAGCGGGATCCCGATCACATTATAAAAAAATGCCCAGAACAGATTTTCATGGATGTTTTGCAGTGTGGCCCGGCTCAGACGAATCGCCGCAGGCACATCCCGGAGCCTGCTTTTCATCAAAACCACATCTGCCGCATCAATGGCAATATCGGTCCCTGCGCCGATGGCAATACCGATGTCCGCCCTGGTCAGGGCAGGGGCATCGTTGATCCCATCTCCTACCATAGCAGTTTTTCCCTGTTCTTTCAAGCTTCGGATCACACTTTCTTTTCCGTCCGGCAGCACTCCGGCGATCACTTCATCCACACCGGCCTGTGCACCGATGGCTCTGGCCGTCCGTTCATTGTCCCCGGTCAGCATCACCACACGGATGCCCATATTCTGCAGCTCCCGTACGGCCTGCGGACTGTCCTCCTTGATCACATCCGCCACGGCAATGATTCCCAGAAGCGTTTGATTTCTGGCAAAATACAGTGGCGTCTTACCCTCCTGGGCCAGCCGTTTTGCGTTCTCCTGAAATGCCTTCGGGACAGACACCGTTTTACTGATCAGCGCTTCATTTCCTCCTGTCAGAGTATCTCCATGCAGAGAAGCCTTCAGCCCATTTCCCGGCAGCGCCTGAAAATCCGTTACTTCCTCTGCCTCCAGTCCAGCCTCTCCGGCTTTTTGCCAAATAGCTTTTGCCAGAGGATGCTCACTCTTTTGTTCCAGGGCATACGCCAGATGCAGAAGCTGCTCTTCGTCAATGCCGTCTGCCGGTACCAGATCTGTCACCTTCGGCTCGCCGGCAGTGATCGTACCCGTCTTATCCAGTGCCACGATCTCAGTCCTGCCTGCCTGTTCCAGAGAAGCGGCCGTCTTAAACAGAATACCGCTTCTGGCGCCCATGCCATTGCCCACCATAATGGCCACCGGCGTCGCCAGTCCCAGCGCACAGGGGCAGCTGATCACCAGCACCGAAATACCTCTGGCCAGTGCAAAGCCGATGCTTTCTCCTGCTAAAAGCCAGATCAGCGTTGTCAGAAACGCAATCAGAATCACAGCAGGCACAAATACCCCGGATACCCGGTCCGCTACTTTGGCAATCGGAGCCTTGGTGGCCGCCGCATCACTGACCATCCGGATAATCTGAGACAGTGTGGTATCTTCTCCCACACGTGTGGCCTCACACCGCAAAAAACCGGACTGGTTCACCGTAGCCGCAGATACCATATCTCCCGCTTCCTTATCCACCGGGATACTCTCTCCGGTCAGAGCCGCTTCATTGACCGCGCTGCTACCCTCTGTCACGATACCGTCCACCGGTATATTTTCTCCGGGACGAACCAAAAAGATATCGCCTTTCTTCACCTGGTCAACCGGCACTTCCCGCTCGGTTTTCCCCTCTGCGATCACCGCCGTCCTGGGCGCCAGTTTCATCAGACTTTTCAGCGCATCTGTGGTCCGGCCTTTTGAACGGGCCTCCAGCATCTTGCCCACCGTAATCAATGTCAGAATCATAGCTGCAGATTCAAAGTAGAACTCATGCATATAGTCCATAACCACGGCCATATCCCCTTTTATCTGGGCATCTGTCATGGCAAACAGCGCATATGTGCTGTATACAAAGGAAGCGCCCGCCCCCAGCGCCACCAGTGTATCCATATTCGGCGCACCATGCAGCAGACTTTTGACTCCGCTGATAAAAAATTTCTGATTGATTACCATAACGGCTATGGTGAGAAGAAGCTGTAGCAGCCCCATCGCCATATGATTGCTTTCCAGCCAGGACGGCACAGGCCAGCCCCACATCATATGTCCCATGGAAAAATACATAAGGATCAGCAAAAATCCCACCGAGTACCAGAGCCGCCGAAGCAGCTTCGGTGTTTCCGTATCTTTCAGCGCGTCCTCTTCCATGCCGGAATGAGCCGCCTGTGTCTCTCCGCCTTTTTCAGCCGCACCATACCCTGCCGCCTGCACTGCGGCAATGATCTCCTTTGCCTCTGCCGTTCCGTCCACTCCCATAGAATTGGTCAGCAGACTCACCGAACAGGCTGTCACGCCCGGTACTTTCGACACTGCCTTTTCCACGCGGGCGCTGCAGGCCGCGCAGCTCATTCCTGTTACTGTATATTGTTTCATCTATCCCTCCCCGGACCCGTGCCCGTTCCCGTCAAATCCATACTCAGTGTTCCCATTTTCTCATGCTCCTATTTCATCAGCTTCTGCAAAGTTATCATCAGTTCCTCGATGGTTTCTTCTTTTCCCTCCCGGATGTCTCTGGCCACACAGGTCCGGATATGATTGCCCAGCAGTTCCTTGTTAAAAGAATTCAGCGCTGCGCTCACCGCCGCCACCTGAACCAGAATATCCGGGCAGTAAGCATCCCGTTCCACCATCTTCCGAATCCCTCTCACCTGTCCCTCAATCCGGCTCAGACGATTGATCAGCCCTCTGTACTCAGCTGCGGTACGCTCCTTTGTCCTGTGACAGCACCCGCCTTCCCCCGTTTGATCTGTATTCTGCTGTTTTTCCCTCATATTGCTCCCCATCCCTTCCCCTGCTTCTGTCTCCTGACATCTCCGGGAATCAGACCGGGATACTTCATATGAATCACTCATACCGATGGCACTTCCTTTCTGTCATCTGTCGCTCTTTCTCTATACTATATACCCCTATGGGGTATATGTCAAGGAGATGGAAAAATTTTTATTCTTGCTCTTTCCCAGGACAAGGGCTATAATGTAACCGTATTTTATGACTGTTCCCATTTCTCACTGGGAAACTGATTGCATTATGGAGGTGTAACAATTGAAAAAGCATGTACTGGCAGCTTCTATGCTGCTGACAATGACGCTCCTGACAGCCTGCAACACGGCAGACTCCGTCACTCCTTCTCCGGCGCCTGTACAGGACGGCGCAGAAACGGAAATGGTACAGCCGGAAACGGAGGCGCCGGAGACAGAGGCCGCACCGGAGGATCACACAGAAGAAGAAACAGAAGAAATGAGCTCTGCTGAAACCATATCCTTTATTGTAGATGTCACAGACAATTTGATCGCAGAAAGCAATACCGTAATCGGTAATGCCGCTGCCACTGCCGAAAATTACATCGGTATCATGGAAATCCATCTGGACGATGCACTGGCAGAACGGGCAAAAAACGAAATAGAGACGGGCAAAACCTATCTGTTTACCATCGGCCCTGCCATGACTATGTCCATCCCGCCACAGGTTACGGCTCTGGATTTTGCACCGGCTACAGATGAAGATCTTGCCCGCCTGGAAGAAGTCAGAGCAGAACTTTCCAATTTTCAGGACTGTATGACCTCCTATGAATCCATGTCTCTGGAACAGATCATACAGGATGCCAACCTTAATTATGCCCTGTGGACGCAGGAAGAAATCAAAGAATTTATAGAATTTATCACGCAGAAAGGTTATACCGAAGATTCGGAAGTCAAATCCTATGTGAATCTGAGAGAAGATCTGGGCGGAAGCCTTCCAGGCGCTGCAAACTGACCGGACAGCAAAAGGGAGAAAGCGGATGATACCGCCTTCTCCCTTTTTGTTTTGCTATGTTTTGCTATGATTTGGGAAACAATGCCGCTGCTTTTTTCATGTTTTCCATGACCGGCACTCCAAACGGACAGCGTGTTTCACAGACTCCGCACCCAACACATGCATCGGCCTTGTTTGCCAAAAGTCCGTAATGCTCTCTGACCGTCTCCGGCACTTCCTGCCGGGCCATCGCCAGATTCAGAAACCGGGTGACGGAAGCCACATCGATTCCTTTCGGACAGGGCGCACAATGTCCGCAGTACATACAGTGCCCCTGCCAACTGACCTTCGGCAGGGCTGCCAGCGCTGCTCCATAGTCCCGTTCCTCTTTGGAGGCATGCTCATAGGCGATGCTGTCCCTCAGCTCTTCGATGGATCGCGCTCCCACCAGAACCGAAGCCACTGCCGGACGGGCCAGTGCATAACTCAGACATTGAAATGCCGTCAATGCCCTGCCTGCAGGCGAAAGCGTCCCCTGGAGCAGATCTCCGCCGCCAAATGCCTTCATCACCGTAATCCCCACGCCCAGTCTCTCACATGTCTCATAGAGGCGACTCCGCTCCGGGTCCATATTCAAAAGATGCCCCGCATAGCTTTCCGCGCTCCAGAGCATCTCCACATCTTCACTGGCCGGCAGCAGGTCATAACAGGGATTGACACTGAACATCAGTACATCCACCAGGCCGTTTTCCACTGCTGCCAGCGCTGCCTGGGGATTGTGGCTGGAAAGTCCGATACAGCCGATGGCGCCCGCCTGTTTCTGTTCCATCGCATAGCGCATCACCGGTCCCTGCGCCACCTGTTCCCAGTCCTTAAGAGAATCCACATAGTGAATCATGCCGATTTCCACATGGTCCGTACCAAGACGCGTAAGCTGATCTTCAAACCCTTCCTTCACTTCTTCCGGCAGCCTGGTCCGTTTGTATTGTCCGTCTTTCCAGATCGTGCACAGATGGGCCTGCAGAACAAACCGGTCCCTTCTGCCCGCCAGCGCCCTGCCCAGATCAGATCGCATCTGGGGATTGGGCGCATACAAATCAATGCAGTTGACCCCTTCCTGTTCCATCAGATCCACAAATTCCAAAATCTGTTCATACGGCTTTCCCACAAAGCCTTCACAGCCCATACCGATTTCACTGACCGTATAGCCTGTCTTTCCCAGTTTCCGATATTCCATATGCCTTTCCCCTTTCCTATCGTTCCCTTCTTTGCTGTTTTTATCTTGATCTGCGCATCAGTGACAGTGGCAGCTCCAGCCCATGTGCCGCCAGCAATGATTCATCTGTTAAAATCGCCTCTGTCGGCCCGTCTTTGATCAGCCTTCCTTCTCCCAGCAAAAGAGTCCTTTCGCACGTATCCAGAATCAGATCCAGGTCGTGAGACGCCACAATCTTTGTCCCCTGCAGCGTCCGGATCACCCGGATCAGATTTCTCCTGTTTCTGGGATCCAGTGCGCCGGAAGGCTCATCCAACAGTATCGTCTCCGGCCGCATGGACAGCACTGTGGCAATGGCGGCCAGCTTCTTTTGCCCACCGCTCATCCGGTAAATTTGTCTGTCCTTCAACGCCTCCATATGTACCTGTTCCAGCGCTTCCATTACCCGCCGGTCCACTTCCGCCTCATCAAGCCCATAATTACGCGGCCCAAATGCCACATCCTCATAGACAGTGGAAAGGAAAAGCTGACTCTCGGAATCCTGAAACACATAACCGGCCTTTGTGCGAATCTGACGCAGATACTTCTTTTCCACCTGCAGGCCGCCCACTTCCGCCTTTCCCCGGTAGCCGGGCAGCAGTCCTACCAAAATTTTCAGCAGTGTGGATTTTCCGGCACCGTTTTCTCCGATCAGCCCCACACTCTCTCCCCGAAAGACGGAAAAGCTCAGATCAGACAAAACCGCTTTTCCGCCGTCGTAGGAAAAGGTCAGATGCTCCGTTCGTATTTCCGCCCTGTCGGCCTTCCTGTTGCTCTCTTCTTTGGTTTCCATTCCGCTCCTCCTGACTTCACTTTGCACTGAATACTGCGGGCAAAAGCCCTGCACTGCCCTGTCATATAATGCTGCCCAGCAGACTGCCCGCCAGATGAAACAGAGGAATGCTGCGGAGCAGCAAAAAGGTTCCCAGCCAGCATACGGTATAGAGAATGCTGATTCCCGCCCGTTCTCTGCCCTTTGTCCCTTCCCGGACCCATGTTCCGTCATATCCCCGAAGCAGCATGCTGTGATAGACGTCTCCCGCCCGATCCATGCTCCGCAACAGCAAAAGGCCGGCAAACGATCCCCAGGCGCGTATATGGATGCCTCTGTGTCCCGGCGCACGCAATCCATACGCCTGCCACATTCTGCGTATTTCTTTTAACAGGACGATCAGGTAACGCCAGGTCAGAAGCAGTACTGTCACGGCTCCCCTGGGTACTCCCAGTCTCTCAAGCGCCCTGCACAGTCCCTGCATGCCGATCAGCCGCAGCAGGAAAAAGGCAGCCATAATCGAAAACACACCCTTGCCAAAAAGCGTAACCGCGGACAGCATCCCTCCTGTTATGGGTACGCTTCCCAGATAATATATGACATCTTTGTCATAAAACAAATTGGCCAGCCCCAGGAAACAGACAGGAAAGAAAAGATACCGCAGTCCGGACAGGCTCTTCCCTATGGGGATCCCCTCCCAGATCCCTGTTATGAGCAAATACAATGACATACTGAAAAGCCCGGACAGATCATAGGGTGCAAAAGAAACCGTCGTCACTGAAAATCCCATGCACACGATCAGACGGGCCAGGGGATGCACACTGCTCTCTGCACCATATGCGCCGCTTTCTCTGTCCACTTCATGCAGGGCGGCAATCGCTGTCTGCAGTCTGTCCATTATCCGGCCTTCCTGCTGAAAAACCGCAGCCCCTTACAGATGCCCACACACAGTATCAGCACAGCGCAGCCGCCCGCTATACCGGAAACGGGAGTCCCTGATGCCGTCTCACTTTCCCGGAAGGCATAATCCGGCATCAACGCCGTCCTTTCCTGAATCTCAGAAGCAGCTTCATAGACATCGCCGGAAGCGGCAAGCTCTGCCGCCCCTGCGGTTCTCTCCACAGACCATTCCAATCCGTCCGGACTGGCGGAAGCCGCAAGCGAAAACAGTCCGCCGGTTACAAGAAAAGCCGCTGCCAGCACCCCCAGTGTCTGCTTCAGACTCAGCCTGCCATATGCTGTCTGTGACTGTGCTTTCTGATATCCCCAGAGCAGCGATGGTCTTGCCTCATACAGAAAGATAAGAACAGCCGCCGTAATCAGCCCCTCGGCCAGACCGATTGCCAGATGGATGGGCTGCATAGCCGCCAGAAATATGCTAAATGGCAGCTCTGTAATCCCTGAAGCAAGCGTTTCCAACACCACCGAAAAAGCCCCCAATTGCAGAGATACCATACAGCCCAGTACAGAAGCTGCCGCGATCCGCCTCCGGTTCATCCCCGGCTTCATCATCTGCTTCCAGATCAGCATGCCGCCGATAAAGCATCCATAAAACGCCATATTCCATATATTCGCCCCCAGCGCCAGCAGCCCTCCGTCGGCAAAGAGCAGGCATTGTATCAACAATACTCCGATCATAGTCAGAAATCCGGCCTCCGGACCCAGTACGGCAGACAACAACATCCCGCCGCAGATATGGCCGGAAGAACCCGTTCCCGGTATAGTAAAATTAACCATCTGCGCGGCAAATACAAAAGCCCCCATCACCCCCATCACCGGAATCTGTTCCGGCTGTTCCAGCTTTCTTACTGCTCTCACAGACTGATACATTGCCGCTCCGGAACATACATACATCGTTCCCGCTACCGCCGGAGCCATCAAGGCATCCGCCATATGCATAACACATTCCTCCTTCTGCATTTTTATGTCCTGATGATTTTATGTTTCTGTTTTCTTTGTTCTGTCTGCCGCCCTGCTGCATCAGCCAGTTCCTGCAGTTCCAGAAACACCTGTCTGTAAGGCAGATTCTGTGCCCTGCAGATGGCCGCCACACTTTCATATTCCGGATAATATCTGGTCCCGTTCCCGCTTCTGCATACCTTGACTGCCGCCGTTCCATATGGGGTCTTTAAATCCATCTGCTCCCGTTCCAGAACTGTCCGTTCCATCCTGATCCGGCGGACCCCGATGGTGGTCGTTTCACAGAAAATAATCTGCTCCATCACAGGAATGTCCGCTTCACTGCAGATCACATTCAGCAGCCAGGCAGGTCTGTTCTTTTTCATATAGACAGGTATATAATGTACATCCCTGGCGCCTGCCTCCAGAAGTTTTTCCATCGTATATCCAAGCATCTCTCCTGTACTGTCGTCTATATTGGTTTCCAGCTTACAGATCACATCCGCCGCTTCGCCGCCTGCCGTTGCCCCGGCTGCAGACAAGCTATGGACCGTATCGGTACTTCCGGCATCCTCCACCGGAGCGATCAGCATGGCGCGCAAGATGCTGGGCCGTTCATACTGACGCTTTCCGGCGCCCATACCGATCCGTCCGATCCGAAACGAACCGGGCAGTCTGTCAGATGTCCGAACCGCCGCCGCAATCGCCGCACCAGTCGGCGTCACAAACTCTCCCTGTATATCCATCCATTCCAGAGGTATGGAATAGGCTGATACAATGTTGGCAACGGCTGGTACCGGAACAGGTAAAATCCCATGCTGGCATCGGACCGTTCCCCTGCCTTCACACAGTCTGGGAAGAATCACTTCCCTGACCCCCAGATTATCCAGGCAGACCGCTGCTGCCACTACATCCACAATCGAATCAATGGCTCCCACTTCATGAAAATGTACCTCTTCCACAGGAACCTGATGGGCCTTTGCCTCCGCCTCTGCCAGAATCTGAAAGATTCTGCGGGCCATAGCCCTGGCAGGCTCTGTCATCCGGCATACCTCCAGTATTTCCTGTATTTCTTTCATTCCCCTGTGCTCATGATGAGAATGGGGAACCTCATGACCATGCTCCTCCAAATGCCCATGCAGATATGCCATATCATGGTCATGGTTTTCATGGGCCGCATCCAGGCGGACGCCAAAATCGCAGCAGTCGATTCCCGCCTTCTTCACTCTGCCGATCTCTATGGAAAATCCCTCTGACGGAATACTGTTCAGCGCCTCTCTGAGTACCTCTTCGTCAGCGCCCAGATCCAGCAGCGCCCCCACCGTCATATCTCCGCTGATTCCTGCATTACATTCCAGATATAATGTTTTTCCCATGTCATTTTACCCTCTCTGCCGTTTGCTGTTCTCTCTGTTCTTTCTCCAATGTCTCATTCATACTCCCCGCCCGGTATCCCTGAAGATCCACCGCCGTGTAGACAAAGCCGTACTGCCTCAGCTTCTGTGAAACGGTTTCCCGCAGCGGCGCCTGTAAAAACCGTGCAAAATCTTCCGGCATCACCTCAATCCGGGCTGTTTTATCCTGAATCCGCACTCTGCACTGCCGAAAACCCAATGTATGCAAAAGCGTCTCTGCCTGCTCCACCATAGACAGCTTTTCCCCGGTGATCGTCTCTCCGTATGTAAACCGGGAAGCCAGACAGGCAAAGGCGGGTTTATCCCATCCCGGCAGTCCCATTTTCCTGGATAAAAATCGGATCTCCGCCTTGGTCAGCCCCACTTCCCGCAGCGGACTGCGGATGCCCAGCTCTGCCACTGCACAAAGTCCGGGCCGATAGTCGCCTTCATCGTCCAGATTAGAGCCTTCTGCCACTGCATAAAGTCCGTTTTCTTCTGCGATCCGCAAAAACTGTTGCATCAGCGCCTTTTTGCACAGATAACACCGGTTATGGGGATTTTGGCAAATCTCTTCCTCCGCCAGCACATCCCATGTGCAAATGATCTGACGGATTCCTTCCCGCCTGCAAAATGCTTCTGCTTCCTCTTCCTCACTGCCGGGAAAAAATGCGGACTGAGCCGTCACCGCCACAGCTCTGTCCCCCAGCGCCGTCTGTGCCGCTTTCAGAAGGAAAGCAGAATCCACACCGCCGGAAAACGCCACACAGACACTGCCCAGCCTTCGGATACAGGCATACAGCGCATTTAATTTTTGCCGGGCAGATCCCATCTGCCCATTTTCCACTTCTTTTTCTCTCATAAAACTCCTGTCCGCGTTACATTTTTTTCTGCATTGCCAGACGGTTGATCTGAGTCGCCAGATATCCCGCCCCATATCCATTGTCAATATTGACCACTGCCACACCGTTGGCACAGGAATTGATCATTGTTAACAGGGCTGACAGGCCGTTCATACTAGCTCCATAGCCTATGGAAGTGGGCACCGCAATCACCGGATTGCGCACAAGACCGCCGATCACACTGGCCAGTGCGCCCTCCATTCCCGCCACTGCCACCACACAGTTGGCCTCCTGTATCTGCTCCAGCCTGGCCAGCAGTCTGTGCAGCCCGCTGACACCCACATCATAGATCCGCTCCACATAACTGCCAAAATACTCTGCTGTCTGCGCCGCTTCCTCCGCCACGTGAATATCCGCTGTTCCTGCCGTACACACTGCGATCCGTCCGAGCCGTTTTTTGTCCGGCTTTTCTATTTTCAGAATGTGGGAAACCTTATCATACAAAATATCAGGGATCTCCTGCTTTACCAGCTCATACTGATGCAGATCTGCCCTTGTCCCAAAGACTTCCCCGTTTGCTTCGTACATTTTCCGATAAATAGAAGCCAGACAGTCATCCGGCTTCCCGCTGCAATAGATCACCTCCGGAAATCCGCTGCGCAACTCCCTGTGGGAATCCAGCTTTGCATATCCCAACTCCTCAAAGGGCTGTCTCCGAAAATACCCCTCCGCAGATTCCACCGACATCCGTCCGTCCCTGACCTGCTCCAAAATCTCTTTTGCTTCCATGATATGTATACCTCCGGTAATAACCATCAAACAACAACACTTCTTCCGCCCGGTTAAAAACAGGCGTCAGTGTCTGCGTCAGCCAGCATTTCGCCGATGCCGCTTCCCCGGTTTCTGCAATCCATGCGTTCACATTAGACTGCAGCAGCAGAAACCGGACCAGCCCTTCCCTGTCAAAAGAATGCCGGAGTACAAAAGAAGCCGACCGGTCTGCTGCAAATCCCATTGCCTTTGCACGCTCTTCTGACCATCCCCGTCCATTACAGAAATGCTCTGATGTCTGTTTCGGAAAACGGTTCAGATACTGTGTCTGCCACCAATCGGTATAACCGGAATTTCCTTCCATCCGATCAGTAATCCAGAAATCATACACCAGCAATATCCCTCCATCCTTTATCACACGGGAAAGACCTGTCAGAAACCCTGCCTCATCCACCCAGTCTGTCACACCGGCCGCCGTCACGATATCAAAAGAATCTGCCGGCAGGGAAAGTTCTTCCGCCCGGCAGTGCCGGAATGTATAGGACGGCTCCTGACACTGCCGTCTGGCGGCGGCTACCATTTCGCCGGAGGCGTCGATCCCGGTCACACTCCTGCAATATGCTCCCAAAGCCTTTGCAGACAGCCCGGCTCCGCAGCCCACATCCAGTCCCTGCCGGAATGCTCCCGTCCTTTGCTCATCCGATAAGGCCATTTCCAACACCTGTTTATGTAAAAAAGGTCTGTGCATTCCGTACCCTTCCGCGATTCGCCGGTCCGCAATAAAATCTTCCCCCATTTCCGCCCTCCCATTTTGCTTAAACTTTATACAGTATCGCATCATGATGACACGATTCCGGCAAATAGATCATAAATCTTCTGATGCCAATACAAATATGCCTGAAATATTGCTTACACAATATTTCAGGCATTTTCTACTGCCGGCGACCGGAATCGAACCGGTACGGGTATCGCTACCCACGGGATTTTAAGTCCCGGGCGTCTGCCAGTTCCGCCACGCCGGCATATGAATATGGGACCTATAGGGCTCGAACCTATGACCCTCTGCTTGTAAGGCAGATGCTCTCCCAGCTGAGCTAAGATCCCAACAATACGGACAGACACCGTATCAAACGACCCAGATCGGACTCGAACCGACGACCTTCGCCGTGACAGGGCGACGCTCTAACCAACTGAGCCACTGGGCCATACTTCTATACTGTTTGTTCCTGGAAAAATGGACCTTCGGGGACTCGAACCCAGGACCGACCGGTTATGAGCCGGTTGCTCTAACCAACTGAGCTAAAGGTCCGTAAACCCTTGCGGGTCTTTCGGCCGAAACCATAATGACGGCCTTCTGAAAACAACTGACTCCGACGGGAATCGAACCCGTGTTACCGCCGTGAAAGGGCGATGTCTTAACCGCTTGACCACGGAGCCTGAGCCGGGATACTTCCCTGCGACTAATCTAACGAAAGTTATATTACCATAACCGCAAACATTTGGCAAGAGATAATTTCCTTTTTCCTCGAAAAATATTGTCGTTTTTTCCCGCCCCTTACATAGAAATCCACACCAGCACATTGGCAATGGAACTAAGCAAAATAATCACAATGCATGCTTTGGCCAGATACCGCATGAAAAAGCAGTACATCCCCTTTCTTTTAAAAGCTGAGGACTGTTCGATTTCCCTGGCTATCCGGTCCAGTCCCGCCACACGGGTCACCAGAAAACAGGTGGTCAGCGCCGCCAGCAGAACCAGAAGGAAAAACAGGATTCCTGCCGGAAAACGTAAAGACTGTATTCCGCCGGCTCTCTTAAATCATATATGTCAATGGCCCGGTATTCCCAGGCCGTACTGCAGTATCCTCTGTTTTTTATTGCCCCTGCGCTTCCTCCTGGAGCCTGTCAAACTCTGCCATGCACGTATCCACTGTAGCCCCGTTTAACAGATCACGTACGATGATACAGGTATTGCCCCATTGTTCCACATTCATTCCCGCATTGGAGCCCAGTACATAAATATTTTCCTGAATCCGCCCGTTCAGCGGCTGCAGCGCAGGAATGCAGTCTACCTCCACATTTTTGGACGGGGAAATCACCTGATTGGTTTCCGAATAAAGCTGCAGCGCTTCATCAGAAAGCATTACATCCAGAACCTGCACGGTATCCTCCATATGCTCCGCATTGACACCGATACCATATCCGGTCATGGACACAACGGGCATCTGTCCCCGGCTGCTGGGAAATCCGATCACCTGCAGATTAAAATCCGGCTTCCCATAGGAGGTTTCTGCGTTTGCCGCACTCCAGTATGCCATCACGATCGGTGTTTTCTGCGCCAGAAAATCCGGTCCTTCTCCTTCTATCGCCTCATTCACGGAAGCCTTCCCGGCGTCAATATAGCCGCGGTCAATCAGCTCCTGAAGAAATTCAAAGCCGGGACGCATATAGTCACTGTATTTGCTCTCCCCGCTGTTCAGGGCCTCTATTTCGGCTTTCGTGTTCCCGCCGTTATACAGATCTGCATACGCTATGGCAAACACAAAATTCTCCAGCCACCAGCGATTGGCGCCGATGGGCGTTTCGATTCCGTTTTCCTGAAAGACCCTGCAGCACTCCAGAAAATCCTCCGGTGTTTCCGGCAGCGCAAGATCATACTGGTCAAACATATCCTGATTGACAAACAGGCCATGCGCCACTACCTCCTGGGGGATGGCCACCAGTTTGCCATCCACTGTATTTGCCGTCTTTACAACCTCTCTTAAATGTTCCGCACATGCAAGCCCCGACAAATCCAACAGTTCTCCCTCCGCGCCCAATATCTGAATGGTATCCGGATTCAGCAGATAAAAATCATCCATTTGATTGCGCACCCTGTCAAGTGTGACCTCATCATAGGTTTTGTCCTGGTGATCCTCCGCGGTATAGGTTCTGTAAGCCACTGTTACCCCCAGCTTCTCCTCCGCCATATTGACAGTCAGGTCTGAAGCGGTTCTCGCTATATTATCAGCATCCGGATCTGTTTTTTCCATAGGGCTGAACATATTTACCACTTTTTCGCTCTCTTTTTCCTCCGTAATCAGATTTCTCTCAGACGCTCCTTTTTCCCCGCAGGCTGCCAGAGTAAGCGCCGTGCCGCAGGCCAGACAAACTGCCGCCGCTTTTTTCAAACTTTTCTTCCAATTCCGATTCATAGATTATCCCTCTTTTCACCGCTCCGTATACTGCCTGATTACTTTCTTTAACAGTTCCACCTCAATCGGCTTTGACAGGTGCACATCCATCCCTGCATCCAGCGCCTCCTTTTCATCCTCTGCAAACGCATTGGCCGTCATGGCAATGATCGGTATTTTCCCTGCATCTGCCCTCTGCAATGCCCGTATCGCTTTTGTGGCATCATACCCATTCATAACCGGCATCTGCACATCCATTAAAATGGCATCAAACTCACCCTCTGTGGAATGGCAGAAACGCTCCAACGCCTCCTGACCGTTTTCCGCAATTTCACAGGTGGCGCCCTCAATGGACAAAATCTCCTTCAGGATTTCCGAATTGATCTCATTGTCCTCTGCGGCAAGGAAATGCAAGCCTTCCAGACTGCCCGCTTCCGCTGCCCCGGCATCAATATCTTTTGTAACTCCCTCCTGCATTTCCAGGATTTTTTCCTTTAATGCAGCTACAAAAAAGGGTTTGGAAAGCACGCCTGTACGCGCCTTTTCAAGCGCTTTTTCCATTCCTTCCCCATCCAGGCCATATACTGACAAAAACAGGATCAGTACCTGCTCCGGCAGCGCTTCTCTGAGTCTTTCTACCGTCTGTACGCCGTCCAGATCCAGTGCATCCCAGTCCAGCAGGACGATCTGATACTCTTTGTCGCTCCCTTTGCTGTCTGTCAGTAAGTCCAGCGCTTCCTCCACTCCGGAAACTGCATCTGCCGGGATCCCCACTTCCTGCATCAATACTTTTATGTTGTTGTCTGTTTCCTCGTCGCTTCCCACTGCCAGAATCCGGGAAATCCCGCTGTTTTCCCAGAACTTCCGGTCTGCCTGGTCTTCCGGTATGCGGAACTCCAACTCTACCCTGAACAGACTTCCCTTATTTACCTCACTGAACACATCGATGGTGCCGCCCATCAGTTCCACGATATTTTTGGTAATCGCCATGCCCAGCCCTGTACCCTGTACCTTATTGGTGGTACTGTTTTCCGCTCTGGTAAAAGCGTCAAAAATGGTTTTCAGATATTCCTGCGTCATCCCGTATCCATTGTCCTCCACTTCGATCCGGATACGTTCATATTGACTGGAACGCTGTTTCTGTCCAATGATGCGAAACCAGATACTGCCTCCCTCCTGCGTATATTTCACCGCATTGGAAAGCAGGTTAATCAGTATCTGATTGATTCTTGTCTCATCCCCCATCAGATATTCGTGCCGGATTCCCGTCACGTCCACATAGAACTTCTGATCTCTCGCTCTTGCCATCGGCCGGATAATCGCATCCACAGAGGAAACCAGATCATGCAAAGTAAACTTTTCAACGCTCAGCACCACTTTTCCGCTCTCAATTTTGGAAACATCCAGCACATCATTGATCAGGCTGAGCAGATGCTGGCCGGAAGCCGTGATCTTTTTCGTATACTCTCTCACCTTTTCCGGATTTTCCGCATCTTTGGCCAGCAGCGTCGTAAATCCCAGTACCGCATTCATCGGGGTCCGGATATCATGGGACATATTGGAAAGAAATGTAGTCTTGGAATTGCTGGCAATCTGCGCGGCCTGCAATGCCTCCGCCAACTGTTTGTTGTGGATTTCCCGTTCTGCCTCCCGCTCTTTGCGTATCTTATTCTGCTGTCTCTGATTAAAATAATACAGGATACAACAGAGTATAAATGCAATCAGCATCACGCCGACCACAATAAAAATATTCTGATTTACGCTCCTTCCTTCCTGCTGAATCGCCTCTACCGGCACGTATCCGATCAGATAAATGGCCCCGTCATTTACCTGCCACATATAATTCAGGGCACGCTGTCCCCGGATGTCGTGATAAAACATAATATTTCTGCCGGTTTCCACGCACTCGGCAACTTCTCTTTGCAGGCTCTCATCCAGAATATCATTTGCCCGGTAAAAATCCGCCAGATCCAGATGCCCTGCACTCCTGGCGCCCATTCCTTTGGGCTTTAGCACAAACCGTTCTGTTTCCGCATCCATAATATAAAGCATGGCTTTTTTATCGTAAAATCCGTCCGGCAGCAATTCATCCAGGGAATCATAGACATATTCCACATATAAAGTCCCGATCTCCTGCCCGTCTTTTTCCACCGGACATTTCATCGTATAGGCCCATGTTCCCATATAGTTCAGATAAGACTGTGAAACAGCCAGCCCCTCAGCCGTACCTCCTGTGGAAAAGTCCAGCTCCTTTTCGGAAAACACCTCTCCTGTACTGGAAATCCCCTCTGTCTCTCCTGCCAGGATCAGTGATGCCTTTACCATTGACCGGTTTTTCTGGTAGGAACGAATATATTCCTCCGGATCTTGTACCAGCCCAAGCTCTTTCGCCATCAGCTTCTGAAACTCTGCATCCTTTTTAAAGACTGCCTCAATCGTACATTTGATCAGATCCAGACTTTCACTCAGATTCTGGATCGCCGACGCAGACATTTCCACCGATATTTTCCGTGCCACAGAAAGCACAACGGCTCCCAATATACAAAAAACCAATAAGATAGAAAGAAGCAGGGGAATACCCTGATCCAACTTTTTTCTGCTTTGTTCCTTTTCCACTTTCTTTCTCCCTGAAACCCCGTTTTCCTGATTGCTCTTACCCATGTTCATTATAGCCGTTTCCCTGTTTTTGTGTCAACATGGTTCCTGCCGGACCCTGTTGACCAGGTCCATAAGAGCTGCGGCATATATACTATATAATGTATATATGATATAATATGTAACAGCAGATACTCTGCCCATCCTCCTTTTCCCCGGCAACCCAACAATAGAAAGCACGTTGTGCGGACTTTCTATTGTCATAAATAGAAAACCGGAGACTCTGCAAAAGAGCCTCCGGTTTTCAGTCTTTATTCAATCGGTTTCAGATAAAATCCGCCATAAAAATCCTGGGATTTAAATGTATTGATCACCACATGGGGATCCGCTTTGCGCATCAGTTTGGCAATATCCTGAATCTCATAGCTGGACACCACCGTATGCAGCAGGCTGATCTTTCTCCCGCTGTATCCGCCGATCCCGTCAACTCTGGATACACCGTGCCGATACTCCGCCACATAGGCTTTAATTACCTCATCCGGCATGGTCGTGGTGATCTGCATGGTCATACGCTCATACCTGTGGTAGAAGGAATCGATGGTCTTTGTGGAAATAAACTGGAACAGAATAGAATAGCCTGCATATTCCCAGCCGAACATAAACCCGAATACCGTAATCAGTATTGCATTGAATACAAACACATAACTCCAGATGGATTTGCCCTTCTTATTGGAAATATACAATGCCACAAAATCCACGCCTCCGGTGGAAGCATTGCCCTTCAAAGCGATCACTGTCATAATACCGTAGGAAAATCCCCCGAAGATCACATTCAGCAAAACATCCTCAAACAAAGGGGAAAAATCCAGAACCCTTAAAAAGAAGCTGGCAAAAAATACCTGCAGCAGCGAGAAAAAGGTAAACCGCTTGCTGATACTTTTGCTGCACAGTATGGCCACCGGAATATTGAGGACCAGCATACCCACAGAAACCGGAAACGAAAATCCCATAAATGTGGAAGTGATCTTTTCCACCAGAATCGCAACCCCTGTAAAGCCGCTGGATAACAGATTAATAGGGTTCATAAAAATCTGTAAAATGGCCGCCTGCAGGAAGCCGGCGAGCAGAACACTCATAAAGGTGTAGACAAACCGCACTTTATCATTGTTTCTTAATTCATGAAAATTCATATCGCATCAACCAGCCTCTTCACCAACGCCTCATCCACTATTTCATAAGCATTTCTGTCCGGATGTTCCGTATAGGAGTAGGATACATCCGGCCCCTGGGTAGTGGGATCGCAAAGCCATCCTTTACAGGAGCTGTGCACCTGCCATATTCCTGTTTTTTCCATCAGTTCCCTGGCATTTTCCGCATTGACACCGCTCCCTGCCAATATCTGAATCCTGTCCCCATACTGCTTCTGCAGATCGGCAAGACGCTCTGCGCCGTCCATCGCTCTGGCCCTCCCGCCGCTGGTCAGGATGCGGCAGATCCCCATTGCAATCAATTGCTCTATTGCCCCATACTGATCCTCTGCACAATCAAATGCCCTGTGAAATACAGACTCACCCTCGTATGCATCTATGATCTCCACGATCTGGCGCACCTGCTTTTCATGAATCCTGCCATCCTGATCCAGACATCCGAATGCGATTCCATCGGCGCCGTTTTTCATCAGCAGCTCCGTATCCTGTTTCATCACCTCAAAGTCGGCATCGCTGTAACAAAATCCGGCGCTTCTGGGACGCACCATTGCGATCACCTTCAGATCCGTATGTTTCTTTGTCAGAATCAGCGTTCCCGAAGAAGGAGTCAGGCCGCCCAGATACAACGCACTGTTCAGTTCGATTCGCTTCGCGCCTCCCCGGTATGCCGCCAGTGCATCCTCATAGCTTCCACAGCAAATTTCCACTACTTTTTCCATACTATTCCTCACCTGCCCGTCAAATCATCAAAGTAAAGCTGTAAGCGGGTTTGATGCAGTCCAGCAATAGCTGCTCGCCCTCACCTACATGTCCCACATAATTGTATACATCATCCGCTTTGATCTCAGTCAGCACGATCATCAGCTCCCCTGCATAATGCTTCAGGTTATCGTTGACGATGATCACATCTCCTCTTGTAAAGACCCTGCGGTCGTTTGCACGTGGACAAATAGCCTTGTCTTTATATTGTATCCTGGGATAGCTGGATCTGACAACCAGTTCATTGCAGTCATCCCTGGATGCATGAATCCCACTGGTGATGATCTCCTTCTCGATGTCGGAAACATCCTCTGCCACATCCATTTTAATCGAGATCTTACTCAGGTCAATCTCTGCCATTGCCTTCAGCTCAGCCTCGCTGGCAAAGGCATTGCCGATCAGAAAATCATTGCACAGTCCCAGTGCATTCAAATGCCGAAGCTGCAGATCAATCGGCAGATCCCGATGAATCTCCAGTGTGGGAAGCCCGTCATACACCTCCCAGGGACCGTGAGTATGCTCCTCTCTGCTGGTCACAAACGCTGCATTATTTAACCCCAGAGGCTGATACCACTGATTCAGTTCCCGCCACCGCAAAAGTCCCATGCCTGTATTTCTCTGCGGATAAAAATTACTGCAAATGCACATATTGCTTCTGTCAGCGCCCTTTTTTATCATAACGTCCAGCCCCTGGGTGGAGGACGCATTGTACTCGATCATAATACGGTACGGATTCTTGGTGATGGCAATATCCTCTGCATCGCTGAAATGCTCATCCAGACGAATGATATCCACTCCCATCTGCGCAAACACAGACAGATCCCGCGGCGCAGCTCCCAGCCGTTTAAACACCGCTCCGTTTGTATCCACCGATACCGTCAGATGGTTCTCATGAGCCACTCTGCAAAACTCAGTAAAATCAGCTATGATTTTTTCCCGGTCCTCTTCCACCGACAGCAGGCAGGTAAACACACGCTGAAAGCCGTATGCGCCGGCCATTTTCATATACTCATAGCATGTTTCTCTGGGCGCCCGTTCCGGATACACAGAAATCCCAAGTCTTTTCATTGTATTTCCTCCTGCAAACCTTCCATCAGCTCATGCAATGCATATGCATAAATCTGTGTATTTTTTTCAATGTCGCATATCCGCATCCATTCATCCGGCATATGCCCGATTCCCTTCTGTCCCTTAAAGCTGGGACCGAAAGGTACTATATTTTTTACCACTTTGGCATAGCTGCCCCCGGTGGTCGTCACTGCGCTGCCGTCCTCGTGCATGATTTCCTCATAGACCCGTTCCAGTGTTTTGATCAGATACGTATCTTTGTCAAAGAATACCGGATCGATGTTGGAATCCAGAATCAGGATCATATGCTCACTGCAGAGTTTCCGCAGCGCTTCTGTCATCGTTTCCAGCTTATAGGAAGCCGGATAGCTGGAAACCAGTGTCAGGCCGCAACTGTCGTCATCCTGAAACAGCTCCACCTTTCTCACCTGATTTTTTCCAAATTCCTCGTCTGAATAGTCAATGCCCAGACTGGCCGCCAGATCATTCTGATTGAAAATAAACTGATTCACGAACGCATACAGCTCATCCGTTTTTTCTTTCGGCAGGCTGTAGCGGTACGCCGCCCTTCCCCGCTCCGCATAGATCACCGGATATTTCACATCAGGCGTCCAGCCCATAAGAGGATATTTATGCTCTTTGAAGTACCATTTCATATCCTCCATACCGGTTTCTTCATTGGTCCCGAAGATGATCCTGACCCGGATGGGAAATTCATACCCCAGATCCATCAGTGCCTTCAATGCATACATACAGCAGAAAGTCGGCCCCTTATTGTCCAGTACGCCTCTTGCATACAGTACGCCGTCTTTTTCTGTACATACAAAGGGATCGGTTTTCCACACGCCGTTCACATCCACCACATCCAGATGCCCCACACAGGCAATGTAATCTTCCGTATCCGGCCCGCAGGCTGCGATACCAACCTGATTGCCCACATTCTCTGTCTCAAATCCAAGCCGCTCTGCAATAGCCAAAGCCTCGTTCAGACAGTCCGTAACCCTTTTCCCGAACGGGTCCTTTGGCGTAGCCGTATCCTGTCGGGAATCCATGCTGCAAATTGTCTTGATGTCCTCCACCAAAGCCGGGAGCAGCGTCCCCACATGATCCATAATCTTCTCTTTCATTCCCATATCCCCGTTCTACTCCTCAACCGGCGCCATGCGTACACGCATATATTCTTCCAGCCACTCTTTGGAAGCCTCTTCAAAAGTGCATCTGCCGTCCTCTTCCCTGTTTACCAGATATACGACCGGCTCCTGATCCCCGGTGGCAACACTGAAAGAAAATCCTGCAATGTTTGTGGCGCAGCCAAATTCTCCCTGGTTGTTCATGGCAACCACAGACAGATCCCCTGCTTCTCCCCGTTTCTGTTTCAGTTTCTGATCCAGGTTAGAGACTGCCCTCTCACAAGCCTTCTGAGGTGTCATACCCTCTTTCATCAGACGGACGATCTCATAGGAAATACACCCTTTCATCAGATCCTCGCCAAGTCCTGTGGCCGTAGCGCCGCCTACTTCCGAATCCGCATAAAAGCCGGAACCTACAATCGGAGAATCTCCCACACGGCCGCTCCGTTTCATAAACAGGCCGCTGGTGCTTGTAGCCGCCGTCACAGTGCCGGACTGATCCAGACAGACCATCCCCACCGTATCATGTCCGTCATAGGGCCTCAGCTCCTGATCCAGCTCTTTTTTCTTTTTTCGGTAAAAAGCCTTTGCCCGGTCGGTCAGCATTTCCTTTTCTTCAAACTGCCGTTCCCGGGCATACTTTTCCGCACCTGCTCCAACCAATACATTATTGACTTTTTCTTCACTGAGTTTCTTTGCAATGCTGATAGGATTGGCAAAATCCTTTATAGCTCCCAGTGCACCCACACTCATGGTATCTCCGTCCATATAACCGGCATCCAGCTCCACGATCTGCTCTTCGTTGGGCAGTCCGCCGTAACCCACCGACTTATAATAAGGGAAATCCTCCACTGCACGGATGGCAGTTTCAATCGCGCTGCCTGAAGTTTCTCCTTTTTTCAGCATATCATATGCCTGTTCTATTCCTTCTTTTGCCATTCTCCATGTGGCTATGATTCCATACATATCCTGTCCTCCCGTTACTGTATTGTATAATCCGCTATATCCCGGAATGTCTCTTCTCCCATATCTTTCACCATCTCACAGATCAGACGGATACAGGCCTCCACATCATCCTCATGAATCATACTGTGATTGGTGTGCATGTACCGAATGGGAATGGATAACGTCATGTTGATCACACCTTCAAATGCCTTGTGTATATTTCCGGAGTCGGTCCCGCCCTTGTTAAATACCGCATACTGACAGGGTATATCATGCTTTTCACAGACAGATTCCACATAGCGCACCAGTTTCCTGGGGGCAATGGAGTTGGAATCAATCATTGACAGCACTACGCCCTTTCCCAGGCTGCAAATATTATGATTGACCGGTGTGTCACCGGCCAGTGTGGTGTCAATGGCAAATGCAATATCCGGATGTACCGTTTCCACAGCCGTCCTGGCGCCCCGAAGCCCCGGCTCCTCCTGCACGGTATTGGCCAGATACAGAGGTGCATGCACTGTATCTTTCAACCGCCTGGCTGCCTCCACCATAATGTAGCTGCCGATCCGGTCATCAAAAGCCTTACAGGAAATATATTTGGGATTGTTCATTACCTCAAAATGCGTCCAGGGAGCCACCATATCCCCCACGGCAATCCCCAGAGAAAGTACCTCTTCCCGATTGTCCACACCCAGATCCAGATATACCTCCTCCAGGGAAACCGTTTTGCTGCGGATTTCCTCCGGCAGTCCGTGTGTAGCCATGCTTCCCATCAAAGCGGGATACTTTTTCTGCTCTCTTGTCACAATCGTATACCACTGCCCCAGCACCATATGGCTCCACCAGCTTCCCACCGGCCGCACTTTGATAAATCCGTTTTCATCAATGCTTTCCACCATGAATCCCACTTCATCCATGTGGGCGGCAATCATGATATCCGGCCCCTGCTGCTCCTTGCATTTGACAGCGATCACACTCCCCAGTCTGTCTTTGATGCAGCACAGACCCAGGCTTTCATATTCTTTGACAAGCACTTCTCCCATTTCCTGCTCAAAGGAAGAGATCCCGCAGACAGAACATATCTTTTCCAGTCTTTCCAAATCCATCATAATACATCACCCAGTCCAAATGCTGCAATTTTTTCAGAATCAATGGCGCCCAGATACGCAGCCAAGCTGTCCACCAGAGTATCCACATCTCCGGTCCTGCCTGTTTCATTGGCGCTTCCCATATTGTCCACGGCAATTCCCACACTGATGGCAGGGGTGCCCTTTAATGTTTTATGAATGAAAGAACCGTCATTCCCTGTGGCTCCAAAATAAGCCTTTGCAGCAACCTTCTCTGAAAAATCATGTAAAAAAACCTGAGAAGGCAGCATCTGACGGTCATAATAGCCGAGGATCACTCCGTCCCCGGTCCGGACCTTCCTTTTGGCCGTATCAAATGCCGTCAGGGCGATTGCCGCATCCGGCCTGATTACATAAGTGGCCGTTTTCGTCCCTCTGAAACCGATCACAGACTGGGCGATGCAGCCCACTGCCAGATGAAAGTCAAACTCTGTATCCTTTACCCGTTCCAGCAGCTCCAGTGTAACCTCATTTAAAATCCGCGGAAACAGTGCCTTTGACATAAGGACCCCATCCTGTTCGCTGAATGCGCTGCCATATCCCACCAGGTCGCCGGGATGGATCAGCTCCTTGATTTCTTCCTCCAAAAGGCCGCAGGCAATAAACAAATCCTCTGCATTTTTCACCTCGCAGGAGTCCTCCAGCATCTTTTTGTCCATTCCGATTACACCGTCAATACAGGTATTCTTTCTTGTTAAAATGCGTACACGCTGATGCAGCAGAGAGCTGCATGCCAAATGCTCCAGCGGGATAAAAGAAAGGGTTCCTTCCTTTTTCACCTCTGAAATCATCATTCCCACCTCATCCAGCGGGGAAGCGATCATAAAAGTGGCCGCATCCGGATTCTTTGACCGCTTTATGGCAAACAATGAGCCAAGACGGTCACATTTTATTTCATCACACAAAGGTTCATAGCTCTTACGAAGCATGTTTGCAATCAGATGCTCCGCGCTGCTGACCCCAAAACTGTTACATAGTGTTTCTAATCTGCCTGTGTTCATACCTCTCCTTTTTGAAAAGACCGCCGCAAAATCCATTTCAGTCAGTCATTTTGCGGCGGCTCTTTTTAAATTCATATGTGCCTAATAGCAAACCCGATTCCGGACAGCTTCCAGCTCTCCTGACCCCTGCACGGTACACTGTATAAATTCACACAGATCCGCAAAGCTGTCATTTAATCCGGTCCCGCCCTTTTTCGGCATTTTCAGAATAGGCGTCTTGTCTTTATAAGCCCCGATTGTCTCCCCATTTTCCACAGACATCATGGCACAGGACTTGAACTCGGTATTCTGCAAAATATTAGCGGAAATCATAGCAGCCATCCGGGCATAATCCGGATAGTTGAAGCAGGGGCCGCACAGCACGAAGTCCGGCTTCACCTTCTTTACCATGGCTGTCATCTTGGTTACCACTTCCTCCTCATTTTGCAGAAAGTATTCATTACCGCAATACAGCGTAGCGGCAACCTGCGCTCCGATTTTTTCAAAATGCGGCTCCAACATCAGGGCAGAACCAATTCCACCCTTTACGGCAGTCAGGCCCACGTTGGGATTGGATTTTCCCCCGGCCCCTGCCAGACCCTGATCAAAAATTAATACTACCTTCATATTCTGCCTCCCATTGCCCCGGCGCATATACCGGCGTCCGGTGACCGTTCCTACTAGTCAGACCGTTTTTAATCCAGTTCCAAATCATCAAAGGACAGATTATCCAATTCATCCTCTTCGCCGCCTGCAGCGCTCTCTTCTTCCAGATACCTCTTATCCAGCAGCTTGAAGAACGGATAGTAAATCAATATATCCACAGCCAGCATGACAATCTGGACGACGGAACCCATGACAGACCCGGTCACAAGGAATCCTGAGAAGATAATCGGACAGGTCCAGGGCAGTTGAACGCCCAGTGTGATCGGCATAATCCCCGTAATCGTAGCCAGATATCCGATCACCGTATTGACACACGGTGTCAGGATAAACGGAACTGCCATCAACGGGTTCAGTACGATAGGCAGACCAAAGATCAGCGGCTCATTGATACCGAAAATCCCGGCCGGCAGCGACAATCTGCCCAGTGTTTTCATACGGTTGGACTTTCCCAGGAAAGCCATGATAATAACAAGGCCCAGTGTGGAACCGCCGCCGCCAAAGTTGCAGAAGAAATCTGAGAATCCGGCTGTAAAGATATTTGTCATCTCCAGACCTGCCTGTGCAGCTTCGTAATTTTCCACGGTCAGAACCTTATGGATCGGGCTGAAAATCGTATTGGTAACTGCCGGTCCATTGATACCGAAGAACCAGAACAGTGTGGACAGGAACTGATAAATCACCTCAAATCCGGACAGCTTGCCCAGCCCCACCAGAGGAGCCTGCAGCACACGGTAAATAAAATAATGAGCATATTCAAAGGATGTATGGTCAAATATAATGCCCACAACAAAGAATACTGTCATTGCAATGGCTGACGGAATCAGAGAAGCAAAGGATTCCATAACCATAGGCGGCACTCCGTCCGGCAGACGGATAATCAGTTTCTTTCTGATTGCCCATGCATAAATCTCAACAGACAGAATGGCCGTAATCATTGCCAGGAACATGCCCGCAGTACCCAGAAATGTAAACTGGAATCCACTGAAGGATGCCGCTTCTGCAGCGCCTTCCAGCTCCACAAACGTTCTCTGGGGTGTGATGATCAAAAAGCATACCAGAGCCACCACGGCTCCGCCGATCCTGTTTTCAAGACCTTTTTCACGTGCATAACAATACCCGATACTCAGAACACCGAGAAGAGCCACACAGTCAAAAGCGATAGCCGATACCCGTCCCAGATATGCATCCCAGCCAGCTCCGAAAATGGTGGTCATCAGATTCAGAAAACCTTCCATTGGGAAATTGGCGATCAGCAGGAAAATAGAACCCACAATGGTGATCGGAACCGTAACCAGAAAACCGTCGCGAATCGCAATCAGTATCTTGTTCCTGGACAGCACATTCGCAATGGGCATCAGGATTTTTTCAAGTCTCTGCATCATAACTTATTTTCCTCTACTTTCTTTGTAAAGCTTCATTGCCTTTTTTAATACCCTCTCGCCGTCCACATTGCCATAGTCAGCGCTGTCGATGACTGCCACCACATGCTCCTGTCCGTACCGCTCATTCACCTTATCATAGAGATGCTTTACCTGCGGTCCCAGAAGAATCACTTCCGGATTGAACTCGCTTACGATGTCGCTCATCTGTGCGTCTGAAAACGCTTTGATCTCAATGGGCAGTTCATGCGCATCTGCAGTTTTCTGCATCTTGCTGGCCAGCAGACTGGTTGACATTCCTGCGTTGCAAAATAAATAAAATCTTTTCATGGTGTTGTTCCTCCTTTCCCTCAATTCATCTTTTTGTAAAGCCCGATCAGCTCAACAGCCAATAATTTAATGGTTTCTGCAGCCATCAACTGGTCCTCGGCATGCATCAGCAAAAGGCATACTTCTGTTTTCTCTCCGCCTGCCTCTTTCGTAATCAATTCAGCATGCTGTTTATGCCCGTTTAAATAGCATTCCTCTCCATGCTTAATCGATTCCTCTGCTTTTTCAAATTCTCCCTTTTTTGCGGCTTCCAGGGCTGAGATATAATCGCTCTTTGCCTCTCCCACCGCAGAGATGATCTTAAAACAGATCAGTTCCATTTCTTCCATAGTGCATTCCTCCTTCATAATATTAGTCTTTCTTGTTTACTGCTTATCGCTTTTCAGTTACTGATGACTGCTTACCACTTTACTGCCTGCCCAGATATCATGCGCCGCTTTTCCCCCTTTGCATACCATCCAGGCAGAAATCAGAAATACCGCCAGCAACAGATAGCCCGGCCCTTTTCCGATCGCTCCTCTTGTCAGCATGGTAAGCATCTGCAGCACATACTGGCCCGTCAGCATAAAAGAGCCCTCCAGAATCATAACGCCCACAATCTGTCTCAAAGCAAGGCTGCCTGCCGAAAGCGGCTGTCCGTCCTCACCGGTTATCCGGAGCGCCATCAGTCTCTTACCCAGAGTCTGCCCCTGCCATACCTTAAGAGGGACCGCATAATAATAAATGATGCCAAATAAAAGGCCCAGCGCTCCTGCAAGCCAGCCATAGGGCGCTTCAAACAGCGTAATATCGGTATTGATCACTTCTTCTCCTGTCTGCATATTCCACAGAATCCCTACCGGAACCGCACTGAACGCCGATCCCAGATACCAGTCCAGCAAAAAAGCAAATGTCCTTCTGTTCAGTGGAGCCGGTGGAGCCGGCGTCACTGCCGCATTGTTTTTTTTCTTCATATCCACCCATCTCCTTATTCGATTAACCCAATAAAAGTTTCTGCATTTTCCGCCTTCATGATCTTAGAGAGAAGAAGTGTATCGTCACTGAGATTGCCCAGCCAGTCAAAAAATATTTTGAGCAGCTCCCGCTCGCCATCCCGGATTGCCAGCAGCAATACCAGGCGGACCTGATACTCGCCCCACTGCATGGGACGCTTCAGTACAGCGATTCCCATAGTGGATCTGATCGCCGAGTAATTCAGCGCATGCGGGATGGCATAACCATAGCTGAATGAGGTATAGGCCATCTTCTCCCGTTCGAATGTGGACGCTTTGAAACTTTCTTCCACACGTCCTCCTTCATACATCCGGTCGCACATATAGCTGATCACATCTTCCCAGGTATCACACTCCAGATGAAAGAAGTAGTACTCATCCAGAATCAGGCATTTGATAAAGTTATCAAACTCTCTCTTATAATGTCTCCGATCCAGCTCCGTAATCGCCCTGAATATTTTATATTCATCACTGGTATTCACAAACATGGTGATGGGGATTATGGGAATATCCAGTTTATGCGTAATCGGTATGGTGGAGATCAGCAGATCCGGATGCAGACTCTCGATCACCGACGCCTCATAATATTTCAGTATGGCATCGATTACGAGCCGTTCCCCGAAACGTTCCAGTATCTTATCGCTGCAGGCCCCTGTCAGAGTGTTGCTGTTGGGCTGAATCAACACCACATGATAAAAATATTTGATGTTCAGTCTGTCATACGCCGCACCCAGATGAATCGCCAGAAAACCGATCTCATCCTCCGAGATGGAGCTGCCCGTATATTCCTCGATACTACGGCCGATAAAAACGCTCATCTCAAACACAAGAGGATAGGTCTTTTTGATCTCAGCCAGACAGACATTGGAAACAACTGCTTTGTAGCGGATGCGTTCCAGAAGATTCTGCAGATGCAGAATGAGTCCGTCCTTAAAAGTCATATCGCCTGAAAAGTCGATATCATATCTGAGCCGGACCGTATTGATAATCTTCAGTGTCAGATCCTCTGCCTGTAAAAGATATTCTTCTTTGTTGTCAAAGAGGGTACTTCGCTGTCTGCCGATCAGCAAATTTGCAAATAAGACCACCTCGTTTTCATTCAGGTCAAAACAGAGAGAAGCCGTCACCTTTGTAAAAAACTCCATCGCAATCTTATATTCCGGAGTATCCCTGATCTCACTGCGGCATCTGTCCGTTTCCACATAGTTGTAGTTCATCATTCTCTGAATCGAAACGCCTACATGGATCATGAGCATGGGAAAAGTTTCCTCACGTACCCGGTAACTGTATTTCCCAAGAATCTCCTCCAGGGTATTTTTCACTTTGATCAGATCAAAATTAGGAAAAAGCTCATCAATCTTATTGATATTGATAAAGTTTCCTTTGGTTTCATTGGCAAGCAAATCCTTATAGACAGACCGTTTACACTCTTCGCTCCCTTTTATATAGATGTGGCTGTCTGTCCTGACCAATTCCACTCCGTCATACTTTTCCAGCATTTCGGCAACCTTTTTTATATCATTTTTGATCGTAAATTCACTGACATAAATCGCATACTGCAGATCAAAAAGATTCAGCCTGCGCGTACTGAAAAGCAGCTTCTCGATGATATACTTACACCGTTCTTCCGAAGTCTGAGGAATATCTTCCCTGAGGTCCCGGCCTGCTGCGCCCCGGCTTTCCGAATCGCTCTTTTCGGACACTTCCCGATTGATCCGGTAGCCATAGCGCACGCTGGATTCTATGAGCCCTTCACATTCCTTTCTCAACAGCTCCATATCATTTCGAATCGTCCGATCCGAAACACTCAGCATCGTTGATAATTCTTTCCCTGTGATCCAATCTTTCTTTTCTTTTAAAATCTCAAGGATTCTTTTCTGTCTCATTTGCATGGCCTAATTATACATGATAGCATCTCCGTTTTTTTCCATATTATTTCCTAACAGATAGGAAATAAACTGTCTGTTAATTGTCAAATATTGGCGGAAATATCCTTCGAAAAAAGCGAATCCGATATCCTTTGGCCAATATATAAAAATCAATCTAAGATATATAAAAATGTAACTTTCGGCAAACCACAATATATTTTGAGCACACCACTTAATTTACAGATATCTTTGATACAATTTATAATATTTTTAGCTTATACGAGGTACACAGAGTCAAAGTCCGGACAGTCTCTCTGCACATCACAGGCAAAAATTAAAAAAAGGGGAAAAGATATGAAAAAGATATACCGTATAACTGCCATTGCTCTGTCCATGCTGTTAATGCTGTCTGTGGCCGGATGCGGCGCATCAGACGGCAAGGTCCATCTGACATTCCAGATCTGGGATGTCTATCAGCGTCCTGGTATGCAGGCCATGTGCGACGCTTATACTGCCAAGCATCCTGATGTAGTGATCGAAGTGCAGGCCACCAGTTGGAATGAATACTGGACAAAGCTGGAAGCGGCTGCCGAAAGCAACACTCTGCCGGACATTTTCTGGATGCACACCAATCAACTCCTGTACTATGCAGACTTTGGTATGCTGGCAGATGTGACCCATCTCTACGATGATATAGACCCGGATTATTATGAAAACCATTTTTCCGAAATATCCCGCAACAATGCCAGCGGCAGTGACGGAAACCTGTACGGCGTTCCCAAAGACAAAGATAACGGGCATCTGGTATACAACAAAGAGATTTTCGATGCAGCCGGCGTGGAATACCCCAATGACGACTGGACCTGGGACGATCTGGTCAGCGCCTCTGAAAAAATCTACAATGCCACCGGAAAGTATGGTTTCATGGCATACAATGACGACCAGCTTGGATACTGGCCCTTTGTTTATCAGGCAGGCGGCTATATTCTGAATGATGACAGAACTGCTGCCGGCTATACGCAGCCCGCTTCTGTCAAAGGGATCTCATTCTATGTGGGGATGCAGGACTATGACTGGTGTCCCACACAAACGTATTTCACCGAAACCACTCCTTCAACGGCCTTCTTTTCCGGGGTGGGCGCCATGTATCAGGAAGGCAACTGGAATCTGCCCCAGTTAATGGAAAACTATCCTGAAATGCGCGGTAAATGGGACATTGCAAAATTGCCCAAATGCCCCGATCCCTTAAGCGGTGACGGCAGGGCCACAATGTCCAACGGCCTGTGCTACTCTACCGGAGCTCATGGCAAACAACTGGAAGTTGCTCTGGACGTGATCAAATTTTTCGGAACCGAAGAAGCCCAGCGTATCCAGGGTGAATATGGCGCGGCGATTCCCGCTTATCTGGGCACGGAAGAAACCTGGCGCAGCGCTTTCGATGCATATGATGAGAAACTGAATCTGGATATCATATTTGAACAGTTTGACTATGCCGTACAGGCAGTCTATAACTCGGCCAGTCCCAAATGGAAAAGTCAGGTCCTGGATCAGTTGACCAAAGTCTATTCCGGTGATCAGGATCTTCAGACCGGGCTGGAAAATATGCAGACAATTGTAGATACGGAAACTGCCAAAAAACTGGCAGATCATTGAAAGGAGGACTTCATATGAACAGCGGAAAATTATCTGTTGCATCCAGGCGGGAACAAAACTGGGGGTATTTTATGGTCGCTCCCACCATCATCGGCCTGATCGTACTGAATGTATGGCCTTTTATACAGACAATCTATGCCAGCTTCTGTGAGCATCTTGGATTCGGCCACTATAAATTTATCGGACTGGAAAATTATATCAATATGTTCCAAAACAATGATTTCTGGAAAGCTACCGGCAATACCTTACTGTTCTGCATTCTCACAGTACCTGTAGGCATCTTTCTGTCTCTGTTGGTAGCGATACTGCTCAATGCCAGAGTAAAATTCAAAGGCGGCTTCCGCACTATCTTTTTCCTGCCTATGGTCTGTGCCCCTGCCGCAGTCACTATGGTATGGCGTTGGATCTTCAACAGCGAGTACGGTATTCTCAACCAGATCTTCGGCATCCATGTAGCCTGGGTTACCGATCCTCATGTGGCCCTTCTCTCCTGCGCCATTGTGGCTGTCTGGAGCGCCATCGGTTACGATGCGGTTCTGCTGCTGTCAGGTCTGCAGAATATATCAAAATCCTACTATGAAGCAGCTTCCATCGACGGGGCCGGTAAGATTACGCAGTTTTTCAAGATCACTCTGCCCATGATCTCTCCCACACTGTTCGTTACCATGATTATGCGTCTCATGACTTCTCTGAAAGTTTATGACCTGATTTATATGATGGTGGAAGAAACCAATCCGGCGCTGACCAGTGTGCAAAGCCTTATCTATCTGTTTTACCGTGAATCTTTTGTGGCCGGCAGCCGCGGTTCCGGATCCGCCATTGCTGTCTGGACTGTACTGATCATCGGCGTTGCCACTGTCTTTCAGTTTATCGGCCAGAAAAAATGGGTCAACTACGAAGTATAAGGAGGAGAGGCAATGCACAATAAATCTATGGAAAGTTCAAAACGTATGGTTAAAATCATCACTTATGCCACACTCATTCTCGGCTCGGTTATTATGATTTTCCCTTTTGTATGGATGATTCTGACCAGTTCAAAAACCGTGTCGGAAAGTATGCAGATTCCTCCCACAGTTTTTCCCGGACAACTTATGACGGATAACTTTTCAGAAGCGCTTAAGAGTCTGCCTTTTGTAAATATGTACATAAACACAATCCTTATGATCGTTTTCCGTGTGATCTTTGCCGTGTTTTTCAGCTCTATGGCAGGCTATGCCTTTGCCAAACTGAAATTTAAAGGAAAAAACATCCTGTTTGGAATCGTATTGATGCAGATGATGCTGCCCAGTCAGATCTTTATTATTCCTCAATACCAGATGGTGGCAAAACTGGGATTCGCCAATACCATTGCCGCTCTGGTGTTTCCCGGCCTGGTCAGCGCTTTCGGTACCTTTTTCCTTCGTCAGGCTTATCTGGCTATCCCCGACGAAGTGGGCGAGGCTGCTTATCTGGACGGCTGCAATCAGTGGCAGGCATTTTCAAAAATTATGTTTCCTCTGACGCGCTCATCTGTGGCCGCACTGACTGTTTTCACTGCAGTGTTTGCATACAGCGACCTGATGTGGCCTCTCGTTGTGAACTCGGATCTGAACATGATGACGCTTTCCTCCGGTCTTGCTACCCTGAGAGGACAGTTCTCCACCAACTTCCCGGTACTGATGGCCGGAAGTCTGCTGGCCATGCTCCCTATGGTCATCCTGTATCTGTTCTTCCAGAAACAGTTCATTGAAGGCATTGCCATGACCGGCGGTAAATAATAACATAATAACACCATATTCTGCACAGCGGACACATATGCCGGATCTGCGCGTATGTGCCCGCCGGCTGACAGCCAGGCAAGTCGTGTCCGGCAGGCTGCCGGGCATGACTTACAATAAAGCAAAGCTGTATAAGGAGTGTCTTATGATCGTATATGATGAACAAAACCAGACGTTTACATTGCATACCTGCAATACAACCTACCAGATGAAAGTCGATCACTATCAGGTATTAGTACACACCTACTATGGACCATATGTGGGAGATAACAGTCTGTCTCACTGTCTCCGGTGCGCTGATCGTGACTTTTCCCCCAATCCCAATGAAGCCGGCAACGACCGTACCTACTCCCTTGATATCATACCCCAGGAATATTCCACCTGCGGAGTGGGCGATTTCCGCCTGCCTTCCGTCGAGCCGGAACTGCCGGACGGAAGCCACACGCTGGATCTGCGGTATTTGGGATATACCCTGCAAAAAGGGAAATACACCTTGCCGGATCTGCCGGCTTTTTACAGTGCGGAAGAGGAAGCGGAAACGCTGACCCTTTATCTGGAAGATGCTTCCGCTCAGATTGAAACAGCTTTGTATTTCGGCGTCTTTGAAAAATCCGACCTGATTACCCGCGCAGTCCGGATCATCAACAGGGGAAAGGAAACGGTCCGCCTGCACCGGTGCGCTTCTCTCTGTCTGGATTTTCTTCGGGCCGACATGGATCTGATCACCTTCAATGCCCATCATCTGATGGAACGCTGTCCTGACCGGGCACCTCTGCGCTCCGGTATCCAGAGCGTAGGCAGCGTACGGGGAATTTCCAGCCACCAGCACAACCCCTTTGTCATACTGTGTGACCAAAACGCAGACGAATACCATGGTTTGTGCTATGGCGCCATGCTTCTGTACAGCGGCAATTTCGAAGCTGCGGTAGAATGCAGCCCCTTTGAAAGCAGCAGGCTTGTAATGGGTATCCACCCATATCATTTTTGCTGGTCGCTCCGGCCCGGTGAATCTTTTACGACTCCGGAAGCGGCACTGGTTTGTTCTCCCGACGGCTTTACACAGATGAGCCAACAGTTTCACAGGGCCATCCGGGATCATTTGCTGCGGGATCCTTACAGCCACAGACGAAAACCGGTCCTGATCAACAACTGGGAGGCCACTTATTTTGATTTTACTGCGGAAAAACTGGTGGATATTGCCAATGAGGCATCCGCTCTGGGAATCGAACTGTTTGTTATGGATGACGGCTGGTTCGGCGTCCGCGACGATGACAGCAGCGGACTGGGAGACTGGCAGGTGAACAAAACAAAGCTGCCTGATGGTCTGGAAGGTCTGGTTTCCAGAATCAACAGTCTGGGCATGTCCTTTGGTATCTGGGTGGAACCGGAAATGGTAAATGAAAACAGCGCCCTCTATCGGGAACATCCCGACTGGATACTGCATGTACCGGGCCGGGCTCCCGCCAGAGGCCGGGGCCAGTTTGTACTGGACTTTTCCCGTAAAGATGTACGGGATCATATTTACGGCCAGCTAAAAACAATATTTTCAAGTGCGCCCGTCACTTATGTCAAATGGGATATGAACCGCAGCCTGACGGATGTATGGTCTGACGCCCTGCCCCCGCAGCGTCAGGGCGAAGTATACCATCGTTATGTCCTGGGAGTCTATGATATACTGGAACGGCTCCGTACCGACTATCCCCATATGCTCATTGAAGGGTGCTGCGGAGGGGGAGGCAGGTTTGACGGCGGAATGCTTTATTATACCCCTCAGATCTGGTGCAGTGATGACTCGGATGCCATTGACCGTCTGAAGATCCAGTACGGCACCTCTTTCTGTTATCCTCCCTGTACTATGGGGGCACATGTTTCCGCTGTCCCCAACGAACAGAACGGACGTATCACACCTCTTGAGACACGCGGGATCGTGGCCATGAGCGGTGCTTTCGGTTATGAAATGGATCCCGGCAAGTGTTCCCCGGAAGAAAAAGAGATCATCCGCCGGCAGGTTGCATGGTATCAGACACATTATGAACTGATCTGCAGAGGCGATTACTATCGTCTTGGCGATCCTTTTGCAAATAACCTGTTTACCGCCTGGGAACATGTATCGGAAGATAAGCGACAGGCAGTGGTTTCACTGGTTACCGGCAGCGTCCGGCCTTCCCCGCCTTACAGCAGACTGTGCCTGAAAGGACTGGACCCTTCCCTGCAATATCGAATCAACGGCAGTGAAACGCTTTACTCCGGCGGCGCATTGATGCAGGCCGGTTACCCGCTCCCGGCTTTTTCAGGAGATTATCAGGCAATACAGCTTTATCTGGAAGCCCAATCATAAAAAATTTCATCTTGCAGGCCTGCGCATATAAAAACAGCCGACTCTCATAAGTCAGCTGTTTTGTCTGCGCCACTCCCGCGGCGGTAAGCCGTAATATTTTTTAAATGCCTGAGAAAAATGCAGTTGGTTTGTATAGCCACACTGATCGGCAATATTCTTGATCGGCAGATCTGTAAGTCTCAGCAGTTCGGCGGCACTGGTAAGCCGCTGTCTGATCAGAAATTCCTGGGGAGTACTGCCGATCAACTCCTTGAAACGCCGACTGAAATAGTTGCGGTTCAGCTTACAAAAATTCGCAACCTCATCCACTGACAGTTCTCTCTGGTAATTTTGCTGAATATAGACAACAGCCTCATGAATATAGTAATCATGCTCTTTCTTTTCATCATTTTCCCGGCGGTCAGCCGAATATTCAATCAGTTCGTCCAAAAACAGCGAAAGATGCCCGACCAAATGCAGGGAAGAACTGGTGGTATGCTCACTGAAATAGAGCATATGATCCCGCAGCCTGTTTCCCTGTTCGATGCTTTGAGGCCGGTAGACCGGATGGTCCTGATCCAGTCCCGCTTTCAGAAGAAATTCTTTTACCCGCATCCCGTCAAATTCCAGCCAGACATATTTCCAGGGCCGCTTTTCGTCAGCCGTATAGAGATTGATCTGACCGGGGCAGATCAGAAACCCCTGATTCGCTCCCAGCCGGTACTCATGAATCTCACCGTTGACAGTATGAGAATACAAAGTTCCGTATCCACTGATGATATAATGAAACAGAAAGTGATTCCGTATAAACGGTCCAAAAGAATGAAGCGGTGCACACGTCTCCCAGCCATATTGATAAGGTCTGACATCGAGATAATTGTCATTCGGAAAAATCCCGTGAAAATGATTCTTTATGTTGATCACTCGCCTTCGTACTTGCTGCCAATTGTAAGAGACTGATTACAGTATACCATGACTTCAATCATTGTGTAAACTCATGTTCACTCAGCTTATGGCATTAAGTTACGGACATAACCGGTGTAAAGCAGACTTTTCCTTAAACTGCAGACGCTGTGTTCTGTGCCATAACACCCACCAGTCTGTGCGGGACATAAAGCTCTTCCAGATATGCCAGTTCCTCATCGCTTAAGACCACATCGACCGCCTTTGCCGCTCCCTCCACATGGTGCAGCTTTGTAGCTCCCACCACAGGAGCGGCCACCTTTGTCAGCAGCCATGCCAGAGAGATTTCCGTCATGCTTACGCCTTTCTTTTCGGCAAGTTCCGTCACACGCGAAATGATCGCGCCATCCGGTCCGGCTGTAGCGTCATATTTGAGCTTTGCATATCTGTCCTCTTCAAGACGTTCTGATGTTTCGCCCGGCTGTTTCGACAGCCTTCCCCCTGCCAGTGCGCTGTATGGTGTCATGGCAATATGCTCCTCTGCGCAGAGCTTTGCCATCTCCCGTTCTTCTTCCCGGAAGATCAGATTATAATGTCCCTGCACCGAAACAAATTTTGCAAATCCTTCTTTCTCTGCCAGTGCATTTGCTTTTGCAAGCTGATAGGCATAACAGTTAGAGATACCGATATATCGTGCTTTTCCCGCTTTTACGATGTGATCCAGCCCTTCCATAATGTCGTAAAGAGAGGTCCGATAATCCCACATATGATAAATATACAGATCCACATAATCCATACCCAGGTTTTCCAGGCTTTTATCAATCATCCTCCCAATATGCTGCTGTCCTGTGATTCCCTTTTCCCTGTCCTCCTATGTCCGCGGCAGAAACTTTGTTGCCACGACCACCTCTTCCCTTCTGGCATACTCCTTCAATGCCTTTCCAAGATACTGTTCGCTGGTGCCGCTCTGATAGGCAATGGCCGTATCAAAAAAGTTGATCCCCAGTTCCAGGCCACGCTTTATGATCTCACGGGAATGTTCCTCGTCAACTGTCCATGCATGCTGTCCGCGCTTTGCATCGCCAAACCCCATACATCCCATACAGATGCGGGAAATGTTCAATTCCGAATTTCCTAATTTTGTATATTGCATATTCCAAACCTCCCGTACCTTCTGGCTTACAATCTGAAATCGTTTGATTTTAATTGTGATACCTGAAAGGCGCCTATATCACCTGAAATGCTTTCCACTTCCCGGACTTCTGCCGCCAGAAGAAAATAACCGCCCGAATGATCCAGTCGCAAACCATTGCAATGGTAATACCAATCACACCCATCTGCAGGACAATCCCGAAAAGCCAGGACCAGGCAGACCACAAGCCGCTTTGTTTCCAGCTGCAAAACATAGAGCCTCATAAATAACGGTGTCAGAATAAAAATCAGGAGGTTCCATAACGACGAAATAAAAACGGTAATTTTTGTCAGCTTCTGAAAATAAGCATCCGCCGCCTTTGTATCTCCATTTCCCATACACTGTCCAATCACCGTGATAAATACAGGTCCCATGGCAACACCGGCCAGGGCGGCCAAAGACCAGATACTTTGCGCCACGCCATCTGCCGCAATCTGGTATGTCCCAAAAAGTGCAACAATACTGCTCAATGCACTTTTACCAACTGGAAAACGCCGTTTTCCATCCCGTTCGGAATGGCGATACTTAAAATATGTTTCATCAAATCACCGCTCCATTGGAAAATCCATTTACAGCGGTATACCACTTCATTTTTTTCCCGAAAGCAAAGCAGCGTGATCACCGCTGCCGAGAATATCCGTGCGATCAGAGAAGGGTATGCAACGCCGGCAACACCGGCACGCAGTACAAACACACCAATGAGATTTCCGATAACATTGATGATGTTGACGGCTGCAGACAAGTACATGGTCACATTGGTCTTTCCCATACTGCGGAAAAGAGCGGCGCCGGAATTGTAAACCGCCAATGCCGGATAGGAGTAAGCGGAAATCCTCAGATATGTAATACATGCCTGCATGACAGAATCCTCTACCTTACCGAACATCAGATGAAGAATCCGTTCGTTTCCAGCCAAGATCAACACCGCTGCCATTGCGGAAAAAATAACAGAAAAGGACAAAAGCTGGCTGGCAGATTCACCGGCGGCATTGTCTGCCCGTCTGCCAATATACTGACTGATCACAACTGCGCCTCCGGATGCCAACGCCGTAAACAGGTAGATAAAGATCGTATTAAACTGGTTCACCAGTGAAACGCCCGATACCGCTGCTTCTCCGACATAGCTTACGATCAGTGTGTCCGCCAGTCCTACAAGCATCACCAATAGTTGCTCTAAAAACAGCGGGACTATCATTGCCCTCAGACTTTTATTTGAAAACAGCTCTGCCCGTCGTTCCATGTCTTTTTCCTCCGCTATGGCCTTTCGACCATCCTTTTGATTCTGTCATCCCATTTGCCTCCAACCATTTTAATGACTGCCAGACTCTGTTCATACCGGCCGCCTCCATGAGAACAAATTCTGAATGGGGGGGGTACTGTTATTGCCCCAAGTCCAATCCAAGACTGTACACCCACTCCATAACCGTATCCTGTGAATCGTTGCCGCTTAAACGTTGTCCGTCAAGCCACTCGGCGCCGTTTGTAAGCTGCTCCAGATTGGTGGCACTGGAACCCATGCCGCTGCCGCCGGATGTACAGAACGGGACAATCGTCTTATGGTTGAAGTCATAGCTTTCCATAAAAGTGCTGACGATCCTCGGCGCTTCTCCCCACCAGATCGGATAGCCGATAAACACAATATCATACTGCTCCATGTCCTCTACAGAACCGGAGATTGCAGGGCGGGCATCGGCATCATCCATTTCAATCGTAGTACGGCTATGATTATCATTGTAATCAAGATCGGCATCTGTATAGGGTTCTGCGGGAACGATTTCGTAAAGATCAGCATTCAGACCATTTGCAATATGTTCTGCCACACCTTCGGTGGTATTGGTGGCGGAAAAATAAGCCACCAGAACTCTGGTTTTGTTTGATTCAAAAATTTCCCCTTCTTCCGATTGTATTTCGGGTGTTCCTGCTTCCTTCGTCTGCACTTCGAGTGTTTCTGCCGCTCCCTCCGACTGTATTTCGGAAACCTTTCTACTCTCTGCATCGTCCGTATCGCTGCTTTCTCCCAACGCCTCATCACTCACACTGCTTTCTGATGAATTGTCTTCTGTGGAAGGCTGGCCGGTACGGCGTTCAGAATTTCCGCAGCCTACAAGGCCCATAATCATAAACGCAGAAAGTAAGACCATCATTATTTTTTTCATAGTAAATACCTCCAATTTTTTTATTTTGCCAATGAATTACCATTTTCCCTGACAGGTCATATTGCTCCAAAAAAGACAGTACCGCCTGCGGTACGCTGGTTGCCCATACCGGATAACCAAAAAGTAAGTGCCTTCGGAAAAATATTTTTCCCAACTGCACTTACATCTTAAATCAGAATCTTCATTCTATCAAATACTTGATTTTTATGACCGAACCATACTCAAAAAGCATTTCATATGTTCAATAAATTTTGTGGCTGCCAAACTAAACGGCTGACCACGTTTCCATGCCAGCACACTCGTTGCTGTCAGCGGAGGATTCAGTGGTCTGTATGTTATTTTTGACGGATCCCAAAATGGCACTGCGCCCTCAATTACCAAAGAGCAGGCAAGTCCATGGCTCACCATGACAGCGCCGTTTGTACTTAAATTGCTGATAAATACGATATTAAGATTATTATTATAATTTCCAAACCAACTCGCAAGCTCACTCTGTACGCTCAGACGCCGCGGAAGAATCAGGGGACGTACTGACAGGTCTTTTGCGGTCACGCTTTCCTTTTGAGCCAGCGGATCGTCCGGACGCATCAATACCACCCAATTTTCTTCCCTGTCCAAACGGATAAAATCATATTTTTCCTTATCAACCGGTTCCAGCAGCAAACCGATATCAAGTAATCCTTTGTCCATCTGCTCTTTTACCAAATCCGCAGTAGCCGTAAAAAGATCAAAATTCACACGGGAATATTTCTTCCGGAATGTCTGAAATAAATTCGATAGTAACTGTACAGCGGCAATCTCGCCACAGCCAATAGAAATTTTTCCCTCTATCTGTTCGTCTTGTTCTACAAGTTCTTTTTCTGTCTTATCTACAAGCTGTAAAATTTCTTCCGCCCGTCTGCAAAGCAAGATTCCCTCATTGGTAAGAGTGATCTTGCGGGAACCTCTGCCAAACAGTTTCACGCCAAGTTCTTCCTCCATCTGCGCTAATTGTCGGCTGAGGGTGGGTTGGGTAATATGTAAAACTTCCGATGCCTTTGTAATGCTTCCTTCTCTCACAACAGTCAAAAAATAGCGAAGAACTCTGATTTCCATTACGCAGCCCCTTTCCGCTTATCCATACTTAAATAAATGTATTCTAACATATGTATGCCTGACAGACAACAAGTGAGTCCTCATATAATCCTGTGAAAATGGATATCTCCTAAATAAAAATGATGAAAATTCTTATCCTGCCATAAAATCTCCCGGACAGAGTATCGTATCTCAAATCACAATCAGGTATACCATTGACAAACGATTTTCTGATTACTCTGAAAACATAGTCTAAAATTCTCTTTCGTGGATACAGATCCGCGCAAACTCTATGCTTTTGGCTGTGTATACTACCGGAACTTCTGAATCATATAGCGCCTGTTTCATTATTTTGGATCATCCAGCCCATAAAAATTGTCCCGGAGGTCCTGCATCTTTAAACCTCCGGGAATTGTTATGCAAAAGAGAGAGTTATATGCCCCTCATTGCTTTTATCTTGTGTTATTAATTGATACTTAAACCGGCACTTGCGTATCCTGCAACCGTATTGAGCAAAGACAAACCGCTTGCTGTTGCTGAAAATACCAGCATCAGCCGTGTCTGAGCCGTTACCGGAATATTGAGTCCTGTAAGCGCTCCGTTCAACAATGTCCCAACAGATATAATTCCGGAAAGAGACGGTGTCAGACTGATCAGTGTTCCGGCAATCGGAGTAAATACATTGTTTGGCGTCGCAGACTGATAAATCTGCGCATTTACCGTAACAGTGGAACCTATTAAAGAAAGCGCCACTGTTGTGCTGAAAAATGCACTGAAGGAAGTAATGATACCGGCACGCGGAACCTGAAATGCAAAGTTAGAAAGCGTTCCGCTGGCATTTGTGATATCAATTGTAGACCCCAGTAACGTAAGTCCCTGAGCGCTGCTTCCAAAGCCAACAAAGGCGGGAAGTCCTGCAAGGCCTCCGGCAATTGTCGTCAGGGAAACCGGAAGTCCTGATGCAAACGGAATGATCGCTCCAGTGCCTGCAGCGCCCGTCGGACCTGTCGCTCCCGTTGGCCCTGTTGCTCCTGTCGCTCCTGTTGCTCCCGTCGCCCCTGTCGCTCCGTCGGCTCCGGTCGCTACCCTCGCCCCCGAAGCTCCCTCGGCGCCCCGTGCTCCCATCGGACCCGGTGAGCCGGCCG
>VSOB01000069.1 GCA_009774625.1 Lachnospiraceae bacterium | reverse complement strand
CTCTTTCACATCCTGTATGAGAAAAAAAAGACACTATCTGCCCCGCTGCCGCTGCCAGCAGCATCAGGTATGCTGTCAGTCTGGAAGGAATATAATTCCACAGATCATCCGTTCTGGCAGCCGCCCTGCCGAAGTATTCATAGGTATCGTTGTGATATCCCACCATAGAATCCATTGTGTTCACTGCCTTATACAAAAAACACAGCACAGGGCCTCCCAGCGCCATATAAAACATGGGCGCCGTAACCCCGTCTGAAGTATTTTCCGCCACAGTTTCCACTGCCGCCCGGATGATCCCCTCTTTCGTCAGTTCTTTTGTGTCTCTTCCCACGATCCGGGACAGACAGGTCCGCGCCTCAAAAAGAGAGCCTTCTGCCCCATCTCCTGTCAGCAGCGCCCGGCAGACCGCCATACTTTCTCTGCAAAGGCTGCGGGGTGCGATACAGTAAAAAAACAAAATACCGTCCAGCAGAACTCCTGCCATCCGGGAGAAGCCATACGCTGCGTACCGCAGCAAGACGACGGCCCCTCCTGTCAGAAACAAAACAGACAGCACAAGCAGGATGCCGCAAAACAGCTCTTTTTTGTACTGCCTCTTCTTTTCCTTTGGATACAGGAAACGTTCCAAAGCCAGAATCAGCCCGCCGATCCAGCGGATGGGATGCGGCAGGCTGCGGGGATCTCCCAATATGCAGTCCAGCAGAAAACCGATTCCCATAGCATACATAAGATCCATTGCCCTCTCCTTTCCAAATCTAAAACAGCTTACGGCAGTTTCGAAATACCAGTCTGCCATCCTTAAGGCCCGGACTGCAGGCATACCCGGCCCCATTGTCTGTATAATAGTCGTAAAATCCCCCGACGGCTTCGTCAAACTGAGAAAACAGGGCCATAATGATACCGCCATGCACCACAAATGCTGTTTTTTCCGGCATTTTCTCCTTTCGGGACAGTAAAAGCAGCGCCTCTTTGCAGCGCCGTTTAAATCCTTCCGGGCTTTCACCCTTCGGAAACGGCGCCGCTCCCCCGCTGTCCAGCCAGCTCTGATACTCCGGCAGGAAAGCCAGTTCCTTTGCATTTTTCCGTTCAAACAGACCGAAATCACATTCCCGGAATCCTTCCACGATCCGCTTTTCCGCCTCCGGATACAAAATCTCTGCTGTTTCCAGGCACCGTTTCATCGGACTGACGTATACCCGGTCTGCCGGAGGATAAAAACCGCCGGAGCGTTTTTCTTCCAGCGCCTGCCGCCCTGCTTTGCACAGTTCTTCATCGGTCCTGCCGCCGATGTAACGCTTTTCCCTGTTTCCTTCTGTCATGCCGTGCCTGATCCAAATCCAGTCCATAACAGATTGCCTCCTTTTTTATGATTCATCTGTCCGTTCTCTATTCCCGATTCTCTGTTCTATCGTCTGTCAACTGATCTGCCACCTTACATGACTGCCCTTTTCATCTCTGGTGACAATCAACTGATCTTCTATCTCCTGTTTCAGTTCCGTAATATGGGAAATAATTCCGATCAGTCTGGAGCCTCCTGCCATTTCCTGAAGTACTCTGACCGCCTGATTTCTGGAATGGTCATCCAGAGAACCAAAGCCCTCATCAATAAACATCATATCCAGCTTTACGGCGGCAGAGGATTCCTGAATCTGGTCGGCCATCCCCAGCGCCAGCGACAATGCGGCCATAAAAGATTCCCCGCCGGAAAGTGTCCGGATTTCCCTTTCTTTTCCGGTTACCGTGGAATACACCATCAAGTCAAGCCCTCTGTTTCTTCCTTCGCCCGCTTTTTCCAGCGCATACATACGAAGTGCAAACTGGCCTCCCGACATCTCCCGGAATCTGCGGTTTGCCGCATGTAAAATCTGTTCCAGATAACAGCGTTGTACATAGGTTTCCAGATCCATCCGGGAGCCGGTTACATTTCCGGATAAAATCCGGTACAGCCCATCCAGTTTCGTATGTTCCTCCACAATCCTCCTGCGTTCCTCCATTCTGGGAGCCAGCGCACGATACACTTCCTGGGCGGTCATATCATATTGCTCCCATCTCTTCAGCTCTTCCCGGACTTTGCCGCGCATTGTTTCGGCCTCTTTCAGTCTGCCTTCCACCTCTTCCACCGCCGGACAGGGCTTATGAGCGATGGCTTCACAGGCAGACCGGCACATGGCATCCGCCTGCACCTGTTTTCTGTTATGGGCATTCACACGTTTTTCCAGTTCATCTGCCGCTTCTTTTGCATAGGTTTCTGTCAATCGTCTCCAGTCCGCCTCCGACAGATGGGTTTGTGCCAGATATATTTCATAGGCTTCCTTTCTGTCTTGTGCCTGCGCCTCCTGTTCCGGCAGCTTTTTTTGGTATTCTTCCAGAAACGCCAGAACACTTTCTTTTTCTTCCGATGCTTTCCGGGCTGTCTGTCCGGCTTCCCGATATGCTGCATCCGCGGCTTCTTTGCTTTGTCTGCTCCGTTCTCTGGCCTGCTCTGCCTCCTGCGCCGTCAAAAACTCCCCGTCTGCTTTCAGCGCGGCCAGCGCCGCCCTGCTCCGTTCCAGATCTGCGGAAGTTTCCAGGGTCCTTTCTCTGGCCTGCCGCAGAGCTTCCTGCCGTTCCCGTTTCCCATGCTCCGCCTTCTCCAGAGCCGTCTGCGCCTGTTCCAACCGGCGCACCTCCTCCTGCAGCGCTTTTCCTTCCGCCTGCATGGAATCTTTCCATGCCCGGATTATTTTCTGCATTTGTCCTGGCAGTTTGGCTCCTGTCCCGGTCAGCTCCGGCAGGCTCTGTTCCACATGCTGCCCAAGCCTTGCCGATGCTTCTGCCAGATTTTTCTCTTTCTCGGTCAAAAGAACCGTTTCTGACTCTGCTCCGGCAGCATACTGCTCTTGCTGCTTTCGCAGCTCTTTTTCTTCTTTCCCCAGCTTCTCTATCTCTTCTCTGGATAATACCAAAGATGCCGGGCCGCTTCCCGGCTCCTGCTCCCACTTACAGGGATTTGGATGGATCGGGGAACCGCATACCGGACAGGGCATCCCCGGCTGCAGCTCTTTTGCCAGAAAACCGGCCTGCGCATCCAGAACATGCTGCCTTGCCGTTTCATACCGGGTATGTACCCTCTGATAAGTCCGGCAGACCTCCCCATAGGCTTTCCGGGATTTTTCTGCCTGTTTCTTTTGCAGCGCGGCCTCTTCTGCCAGCCTGTCCACATGGGCGGCCTCTTCCAGCAGACTGTCTGCCTCACTCTGCTTTGCTTCCCACATTGCCAGCAGCTTTTCCTTTCCGCTCAGTGAACATATTTGTTTCTGCCAGCCCTTTTCCTGCTGCTGTAGTGCGGACAGCTCTTTTTCGATTGTCTGTTCCCGCTGCTTTGCCTGTTCCAGATTATATGCTTTCTTTTCCGTCTCTGTCTGTACGGTTTCTATCTCTGTAAAACGGATCAGTGCCTTTTCCACCCGGTCCGACAGCCTGCTGTATTCCTCCAGTGCACGGTCAGATTTCTCTTTCTGCAGATTCTCCGTCCTTGCCGCTTCCTCTGCCTTTTTCTGCAGGCCGGGCAATGTATCCTGCTGTCTTTTTATCATCTCCCGCACACTTTCCGTCTGCTTTAAAGCGTCCCCATACCGCAGCCAGACTGACCGTATCTCAAAGGCACTGCGTATCCTGCCGGCAAGGACGGCGGCTTCCCGGATTTCCGGCTCCGCCTTCCGGCAGGCGTCCAGTTCTTTTTGAGCTTTTTCCAACTGACCGTAAAGCTCCTTCACATGCCGGGCACTCGCCAGTTCGTCCCGCCTGGCATCCCGTATCCGCTCTGCCTCCCGGTATGCCTGCTGTGCCCTCTTCCTCTCCTCTTTTTGATACGTACATAAAAGCTCCAGCTCTTTTGCCAGACATTCCAGATCCGTTACTGACAGCCGTCCTGTATCCGTTATTTTCTTTTTCAGAGATTCCAGCTCTCCCTGTCGGGCATATTCCTTCGGGATCAGAAGCCTTGCCGCTTCTGTCTGGCAGATGGTCCTGATCTCTGCCATTTCCTTTTCTCTTTCCTTTTTTCTTCTGAAAAGCTCCTCCGTAATGCTCTGAAACAGCTCCGTATGGAACAGCCTGCGGAAAATCCGTTTTTTATCATCGGACTTTGCCTGCAGCAGTTCCATAAATTCTCCCTGGGCGATCATGGCCACCTGCATAAACTGATTTTTGGTCAGTCCGACGATCTCTTCTATCTTCCTGTCGGTTTCCTTTCCGGGATATTCGGAATCATCCGGCATGATGAGCGAAACGGTTTCGCTTTCTTCTCTGACTCCTTCGCCCCGTTTCAGCGGCCGCACATGTCTGGGAACCCGGCGCACCGTATATCTGGCAGAGTCTGTGCCTGTGCCCTGGGAAAAGGTCAGCTCCACAAAAGGTTCTCTGGACGTTTCCGCAAACTGGCTCTGCAGCTCCGTGCCGTTTTTTTTGCTGATGCCGGAACCGGCTTCCCCGTAAAGCGCAAATACTATGGCATCAAAGATTGTTGTCTTTCCGGCGCCGGTGTCGCCGGTGATCAGAAAGAGATTCTGTTTTGGCTCTGTAAAACAGATTTCGGTCCGTACTCCATAGGAGCCGAATGCCTGCATGATAATGTTCAGCGGTCTCATCTTACACCCTCCCCAGCACCGTATTGATTACATCCCGTAAAATTTCCTGCTCCTCTTCATCGGGATTCTGCAAAAAAGTACAGCACAGTGCAAAAGGGTCCGGCGCCCCGGTCCTGATGGCTGATTCCTGATCCCTGACGGCCGGCCGCGGCTCTTCCCTCCGGATCTCCAGCAGATAGGGAAACGCTGCCCGGAGCCGGTCCTGTACATCGATCCCTTCCCCCTGCCCGGTCAGAATAACCGATGCATAATCCTCACAGGCCTGTTCCAGCACTTCCGTAAGCTCTCCTTTTATGATGCGAAGAGGCCTGAATGGTTCCAGCGGCAGAACGGTGATCCGGTTTTCTGTCGCTTCCATTTCCACCATAACAATCCCTTTTTGCTGTCCTGCCTCACTGACAGAGTATGCAAGAGGCGTACCGCAGTAGCGGATTTTCCCGCTGCCCACCTGCATCGGCTTATGGATATGTCCCAGCGCAGCATAGGAAAAAGGCTTTAGCAGCTCTGCGTCTATCCGGTCAATATTGCCGATGGTTCTGATCTCCGAGTCCATCCTCTCCATGTCCTCCGCATTAGCCGCCCCCGGCAGATAAAATTGATGGCTCACAAAAACATTGCGCTCCCTGAAGTTTATCTTCTCTCTCTCCAACAGTCTGCGCAAGGTATCCTGGTAGGAAAGTGTGTTTCCCTCCGGATCTGTTCCCACCACAGCCCTGACCATAGAAGGCCGGACAAAGGGCAGCAGATAAAAATTCACATTGCCATAACGATCCTGTAATATGACCTTTTCCATATACTCCTCTTTTGTCCTGGGAGGCATCCCCACCAGATGCACATGCTGTCTGGCCAGCACACTTCGGAAACAGTCAATGCGGGGCGGGCTGTCATGATTCCCGCTGATCATCATAATGGTCATTTCCGGAAGCACGGAAGTCAGATCAGCCACAAAACGGCTGAACATTTCCACCGCCTCTGCGGAGGGAACGGCCTTATCATAAACATCTCCCGCAATCACCAGCGCATCCGGACGTTCTGTTTCGGCGGCACGGACAATCTGCTCCAGAATATATTCCTGATCCCGACGGAACTCTCTGTTTAACAGCCGGATACCAATATGCAGATCTGACAAATGAAAAAATTTCACGACAGTCCGTCCTCCTTTTTCCGTTTTGATTCACACATGGGTTCTGACATCACCCCTCCACTCTTTTCCGATTGTACTTTGCCGGAAACTGTGCTACATTTATATAACACAGTTTAAACTTTATTTTTTCCAGAAAGGGGAGAAATACCAATGAGTACTTATTACAAACACACACGCGCAGAAAGCGCAGATGTACCGTATTCCTTTCGGTGCGAGCAGTGCGGAAAGGAAAGCGGACCTCTGAGAGCTGTAATTACCGGCCCAAACGCCGTACATAGCAGCAATTTTAAAGTATTGACGCAGGATGAAAGCGAAAAACTGCAGAAAACAGCACATAAAAACCTTGTCAAACACATCAGAAAAATCCACCAGGACGCAACCCAGAAGCAGATATTTGCATCTGACTTTGAGGACATCTGTCCTCATTGTCACAAACCCCAGTCCTGGGCATTGTCCGGTATGCAAAATAAGATGTTTGAAAACCCTATCGTCTTTATGTTCATCGGTATCTTCATCAGTGTCCTTACCTATATATACAATATTGTGGAAGAAATGGAATGGGGATTTACACCGATCTATTGGATCATGCTTGTAACCATTGCATGTGCGGCGCTTTCCCTGTTATGGAATCTGATTAAAATTTCCGGTAAGAAGAAAGCAACTGCTTCTGCCAGACAGAAAAATCTTCCGTCCATTGACTGGAACTTTGTACGTCATCTTCTTACTTGATTTTCATGGGCATACCGGCTACGATACGCACCACATGCTCTGCCTTCTGTGCCAGAAAGCAGAGCAGACGGCCCACCAGCTCCCGGTATGCCCGTTCTGTTTTCTCCACCGGGACCACTCCACAGCCCACCTCATCACAAACAATCCAGAGATCCGGATGCTTTAAGAGCATTTTTTCCAGTGCAGGCATAAGCTCCGCTTCTCTGCCCTCTTCCATCCAGTCTTTGACCCAAAGATGAAAATGATTCAGAATCCGGACCTGTTCCCCGTGCCGTCTCCTGTCATCTTCCCACAGAATCAGGTCGATCTGCATACCGTCTATGATTTCTTCTGTTATCACCAAAATGCCCTGCCGGGCCAGTTCTTTTTTTGCATAGTCCAGCTTTCCCTGAAAGCATCCTCCTATAACCAGTTGCATAAATACCCCATACTTCCTGTCAGCCAGGCAAACACCAACTCATATACGATAACAAACCATCCCGCCAGATCTCCCGTCAGGCCTCCGAACTGTCTGTCAGCCATAGATTCATAATAAAAAAACACCAGAAGGCTGACTGCCACACAGCCTGTGCCGCAAATGCCATACAAAAAACAGGAAGCCAGCGCCGCCAGAAAGATCCAGAGCGACAAAACCCCCAGTACGATCCTGCGGTCTGCAGCAGAGGAAAACGTATAAGCCATACCTTCTCCTCTTGCATTCTTCATCGTAATCAGGGCAAAAGCACTGAGCGCCCTGGACAGAAAAAAACCGATGCCCAGAAACAGGACCTGACGATCGTCCAGCAAAAGATAAAGTGCCGCTCCATAAAGCGCCATTTCACAGACCAGACTGATGCAGGCAAAGGCGCCTGTATGCGGGTCTTTCATAATTTCCAGCTTTTTTTCCCTGCTGCGGCAGGAATGCAGAGCATCCATCGTATCCAGGAAACCATCCATATGGATGCCGCCGGAAATCAGCACCGGCAGGACAGTCCCCGTCAGCACAAACACCGGAAACGGGATAAATACACTCAAAAGGGACCGAAGTCTCCACAGCCCGTACATTCCCCCTCCGGTCACAATGCCGATCCAGGGGAAAAAACAGAGCACATATCTCATATTTTTCTCTTCCCATGCCACCTTTGGCACCGGGATTCTGGAATACATAGAACATGCCAGACACAGACTTTTTAAAACCGACACGCCGTCTCTCCTTTCAAAAACACCGGAATGGAATAAACCACTTCACAGAAAACATCCGCATTCTCCGCCAGAAACCGGTTCACCCAACCAAGAGCACGGCAGTATGCCTCCGTCTCTCCCGTATACCTGCTTCCGTCGGAAAAGATTTCATTGGTGACCACAACGATATGCCGATAGCATTTTCGCGCCTCTTCTGTGCGGGCAAGTATCTCTTCTGCGGCAGCCCCTGCATCCATCCCGCCGGAAAACATCAGATTGGCCAGCAGATTGGACATACACTCCAGCAAAACAATGGTATCTTCCTGCTTTCCCCGGGGGCAAAGGGCAGGCAGGCGGCTGTCCCGGAAACCATAGGGAGATTCCGCAGTCATAAACCCCTTTCCCTGCCGCAGCCGTCTGTGACGCGCAATGCGCTCTGCCGCTTCCCGGCCGTCCGATTCCATCGTGGCCAGATACAGTTTTCCGGCTATGCCGTCTCTTCTGGCAAGCCTGCAGACCAGCTCTTCCGCATATTCCGATTTTCCGCTGCCGCAGCCTCCCGTAACCAAATACAACAATTATATCTCCTCAAACTTTCTGTACCTGGCAATCTGAATCTTTTCAAAGGTTTCCTCACTCCGGTAGACCTGCCGGGCCATATCCAGCATGGGAAACAAAAGTGCGGCTCCGGTCCCCTCTCCCAGCGCAAGAGAAGCATCAATCAGCGGAACAAGGCCCAGGCGCTCCATCACAGGCCGCATACAAGACTCCCTGCTCATATGAGAAGCCAGCATACAGCCGGACGCCCGTTCACAGAGCATGGAAGCCGCCAACGCTGCCACTGCCGATATCATCCCATCGATCACAACAGGAATCCCATACATACAGCCTCCGATGAAGGCGCCTGCCATTCCTGCTATATCAAATCCGCCCACACAGGCCAGCACTTCCAGCGGAGGTTTTTCCCATAGCCGGTATCTGCGCACCGCTTCGTCGATCACGTTCCGTTTTCTGCAAAGCCCCTCGTCCGAAAGGCCGGCCCCTCGTCCGGCCATCTCCCTGGCAGGCAGGTGCAGAAGCGCTGCCGCCACTGCACCGGCAGTCGTGGTATTGCCGATTCCCATTTCCCCGGTCCCCAGTATGGTATAGCCCCGGTCCCTGAATTCCTTTACCAGCCGGATTCCCGTATCCACTGCCCGGATCACCTCTTCCCGGCTCATGGCCGGTTCTTCGGAAAAATCCTTTGTACCGTCTGCAATCCTGCAGGAAATCATTCCGGGAGCATGGATAGTATCCCGGATGCCCATATCAATGGCAAATACATCTGTTTTGCTGCTTTGACACATCCGGTTCACACTGGCCTTTCCCTTTGCTATGTTATCCGCTACCAAAGCTGTCACATGGCTGTCCGTCTGTGTTATCCCCTGGGCCGTTATACCGTTGTCTGCGCAGAACACCAGTATGGCCCGCCTGCTCACATCCACATCCGCCGTTCCCTGGATGCCTGCGATCCTGACCAGCATATCTTCCAGCCTGCCCAGGCCGTGCAGCGGCTTGGCCACCCCGTCCCATCGTTCCTGCGCCTCTCTCTCAGCCTCCTGACTGATTGCCTTTCCAAGCCTTTCATAAGGATAATAAGATTCCAACCTCAGCCTTCCTTTCCTGTCTTAATGTTGTCTTTTTTTGCGGTAGCATTTTGCCTGTTCCAGAAACCCTTCCGCAAATGCCGGGTTTCCTTCCAGATAAATATGGGGAAATCCCGCATACAGCGTATCTCCTGCCGCTCCTGTCATCCACCTGCTTTCTCCGGATGCTTTTTTTGCCAGAAATGCACTTCCCGGATCACTGCAGTCATAATAGTGAAATTCATGGGCACGCAGGTTCATCTGCTCCCGTCCGAACAGACGCCCTTCCTGCAAAGACAGTTCAATGTATCCAAATCGCTCCAGCCTGTTTTTCCTGAATCCATGCCCTGAAAATACCCCTGTCATTTCATGCAAAGCTCCCGTTTCCCCCATCAGGCTTTCCTGCAGATACAGAAAACCGCCACATTCCGCAATGCAGGGCATACCGGAGCGTACCGCATCCCTGACGGCCCGCCGCATTTCCAGGTTACGGGACAGATCACCGGCATACAGTTCCGGATATCCTCCGCAGAGCCAGAGTCCGTCTGTCCCATCCGGCAGACACTTCTCTCTGAGGGGACTGAAACAGACGACCCGACAACCCATCCGTTCCAGATACCGGAAATTGTCCTCATAAAAAAAGCAGAAGGCTTCATCCCTGGCTACGCCGATACATAGCTCCTGCTTCTGATCGGATACAGGCTCGTCCGGAAAAACGGCCGGCTCTGCCGAACCTGCCAGCACAGACAAAAGTTCCCAGTCTATCGTATTTTCGATCTGCCGATAAAACCGTTCCAGCTTTTCGTAAAATCCTGCGACTTCATCTGCCGTCACCAGGCCAAGATGCCTGCTCTTTACTACAAAAATATCCTGTCTGGGAATAAATCCCACCGCTTTCAGGCCCATTTCCTCCACGCAGGGTTTCAACACGGCATATCTGGAGGATGAAATCTGATTGAACAAAATGCCGACGATCCGATTGGGCTGTCTGTAATTCAGAAAACCCTGTATCATCGCACACACCGACTGTCCCATGCCGGCCGGATTGACCACCAGCACCACCGGCAAAGCGGCAGTCATCGAAAGCTCATAACAACTGGCTTTCTCTGTCATACCAATGCCGTCATAATAGCCCATAGCGCCTTCCACCACCGCAATGTCCGTCCGTTTTTCTTTATCTGCAAGCAGACGGCAGACACCGTCCCTCCCGGAAAAAAACAGATCCAGATTGCCGCTGCCGGACCCTGTCACCTTTTTGTGGAACATAGGATCAATGTAATCCGGTCCGCTCTTCCATGCCTGTACCGACAAGCCCTGTTTCTGCAGACCATATAAGATACCGCAGACCGCCGTTGTCTTTCCGCAGCCACTGCCGCTGCCTGCAATCATAATACGTTTCCCGGTCAGTGTCCCCATATATCGTCCTCTTACAGCCCACTGCCGTCCGCAGATATAATAAAGACCGGATTCTGACCGTCCATCAGATGCTGGCCTGCGATCTCCCGTCCTCTCACTGCCGTGATCTGCGTGATTTCCATATGCTCCAGATGATATTTTTTCACCAGTTCCAGCACTTCACTGAGCGACTCCAGGGAGATCAGATTCATCACAATATGTACTCTGGCATTTTTGGACAGCACCGCTTTCAGGATACCTTCCTTTTCCCGTCTGCTTCCGCCGATAAATACTGCATCCGGAGCAGGCAAGGGCGCCAGGGCATCCGGAGCGTTGCCTTCCACGATTTCCAGATTGTCCGCAATAAATTTTTCTTTGTTGGCCCGCAGCAGTTCAAGAGCACGGGAACTGCTTTCAATCGCATAGACATTGCCGCGCCAGGCCTGTGCCGCCATCTCCACGGAAACAGAACCGGTCCCGGCCCCGATGTCATAGGCAATGGCGTTTTCTTTCAGATGCAGCCTGCTCATTGTTACCGCACGCACTTCACTTTTGGTCATAGGCGCCTGCCCACGGATAAACTCCTCATCCGAAATCCCAAAAGAAGCTGAGGCGCAGGCAGACTGTTCATTCAGGATAAACAAAACACTCAACGCATGCTCCAGCTCATCCAGACGCTCTTTCTTTTCCATCAGCTCACCGGCCATAGCCGTAACGATCTTTTCGTCCGGATAAGACAGACGGATACCGATCGTCAGCATACAGGTATCCAGCCCGGCCATACACAATTTTTCCACAATGCCCCGCAGACTGCCTCCCATCAGAAGAAATGTCTTTTCGTGGGTTTTTACCGCCTGTATCCAGTTTTCCTTTCTGCCATGCAGACTGACGATACAGGCATCCTGCCAGGCAATGCCGCTTTTAGCCGACAGATACGAGATACTGGAAATGCCCGCCATAATCTGAACCTCATATCGTTTCTCCAGCAGAGACAAGATACCTTTTGTGCCACTGAAAAAACCGCTGTCCCCCGACATGCAAATGGCAATATGCTCACCCTGCGCCTGCTCGATCATCGACAAAATCTCTTTGCCGTCACAGGTTTCCTGATACTGCCCCTTACAGTTTTTAGGCAGTGTACCCCGCATCCGCTTTGCCCCGATGATCAGATCCGCCTCCAGCAGGGCACATCTCGCTTCTTTGGTCAGCAGATTCGGATTCCCCATACCGATTCCCACGATACTGATATGCTTGCTCATTTCAACTCCTCCAATATCTCTATTGCTTCTTTCAGGCCAATGCCTGTTTCTTTCTTATTTTTTTTCCGGATGACCAGAAGCGCCGCGCCGGTACGTCTGGCCGCATTCTGTTTTTCATAAAAACCGCCCACTGCCCCGGACTGCTTCGTCACCACCCACCTGATGGAAAATTCCCGGATGTATCCGATGTTCATCTCTTCGGAAAAAGGCCCCTGCATGGCAGACAGATGCCTGCCTGTAATGCCAAGCCCCATACAGGCGGCGATGGTTTCCACATCCGGCAGAACCCTTACATACAGCCGTTTCTGATAATCCGGTAGCGCCGTATACAGAAACAAGTCTTTGCTCCCGGTTGTCACCAGTATATTGCCTTCCCGGTTTTTCAGATAGGAAACCACCCCTTCAATACTGTCAAAACAGAGTGTTTCCGGCGTATCGTCCGGCTCCGGCAGCTCCCGCCGGATTCTGTGGCAGGGTATCCCCAGCGTCCCGCAGGCAGCCCGTATGTTCTCCGTAGCCTCCAGTGCGAAAGGATGGGTGGCGTCCAGTACCAAAAAGGCTCTCTCCCGGCGCATGGCCGCCTCCATTTCCGACCGGGTCAGTCTGCCTGTATGGATCCGCTCCTGTTCCGCTTTTTCATTTCTCTTATTTTCCGCTCCGCTCTCCGGCCCATCCCGGCTTTCCAGTATCCGGCAGCCGTAGGCGGTGGCCACATAGACCGATACGGGTATGCCCTGTTCCCTGCAATGTTCATACAAAAGCCTTCCTTCAGTGGTGCCTCCGAAAATGATCACCCTGCCGGAAACCGCAGCCCTGTTCTCCTGTAACGTACCGGCCTTTGTTTCACAGGGACCTGGCCGCACCATCCGGTATCCCCGCGGCGTTACCATATGGTCTCCCACCCGAAGTGTGGAAGAGCTGCCGATATAAACTGTGGTAAACATATCTGTCTGAAATTCCCGCAGCTCTCTCAGGGAAAGTATCCCTGTGACTTCCCCCTCCCGTCCGATATTTTTTGCATATCCGCAGACTGTTTCCGGACTGCGGTATGCCAATATGATATCACAGGCGGCTTTCAGATGATCCGCCCGCTTTTTGCTGGAAGGATTGTACAGACATAGAACCATGTCTCCCTTGGCGGCAAACCGCAGCCGGTCGGCGATCACCGCCGGATCGGTCAGCAGATCACTCAGACTGATCACCGCAAAATCATGCCCAAGAGGCGCTCCCAGAAGCGCTCCTCCGCTGCTGGCTGCCGTCACCCCTGGAATCACTCTGATCTCAGGAGACTCCTCCATTTCCCCGGAAAGCTGAAAAACCAGACCGGCAAGACCATAGATCCCTGCATCCCCGCTGCAAACCAACGCGGTTTCCTTTCCGTCTGCCGCCTGACGAAGCGCCCACCGGCACCGTTCTATTTCCTGTTTCATGGGAGTGCTGTAATATTCCTTTTCCGGAAAACGATCCTTCAAAAGCCCGGTATAAACCGTATAACCGACTATAATTTCACAGTTCTCCAGAACCGCTTCCGCTTCCAGAGTCATGCCTTCCGGTTTCCCCGGACCGATTCCCACGATATACAAACACATATTCTTTCCTCTTTAACCGACTCATTTTCTACTGTACTCATAACCGAGTCTCAAACCCCGGATGCAGTGTCCTCTCACAGACCGCAAGGGTCATGCCGTTTTCGCTCTGTTTCTCCACCAGCCGTCTCCCGTTCCCACTGCCCAGGCAGGCACTCCGTTCACACACATTGTCCACACCTATATGGGCCTTTGTAAAATCAGAATGGGCAAAGCTGCCGGATACCTGGGAAAGCTGCTCTGCCGGATAGGTCCGAAAGGGTACGCCCAGGGAAGCAGCCAGCCTCTGCAGTCCCTCTTCCCCGGATTTTTTATCGATGGAACAAAGCATCCCCACCCGTCCTACAGACAGATGATACTGCTCCAAAACATGGAGCAAAAAAGCCTCCAGCTCGGCAAAGGATTTGCCCTTTCTGCAGCCCATGCCCACCACCAGATCCATAGGCAACAGATGACAGACCACCGGAAAACGGGCCGCCCACTTCGGACGCTGACCGGCCGCCACAATCACTGCTTTGACACTGTCCCGGCAGCCCCTTTCCGGCCCGGTTCCTCCCTTTGCCGACAGCCGTAAAAGCCCATCCGGCAGCTTTCCCGAAACGGGAAGCGAAGAGAAGAATCCCACTGTTTCCCCGGCAAGCAGACGGACCGAAATCTCTGCGGCAGTCTTTGGCTCCATGATCCGCAGCCCCTGCCGGGCCGCCCATTCGTCCACGGCAAAAACACCGTTTCTGTCCGTGGCTGTGGTAATTACAGGCACGGCATCCAGAATATGCGCCACAATCTCTGTAAAGGCGTTGGCTCCGCCCACATGGCCGGACAAAAGAGAAACCACAAATGTGCCGCATTCATCCACCGCCACTACGCCCGGATCTGTCAGCTTGCTCTCTATGTAAGGGGCAACCGCCCGTACTGCGATCCCGCAGGCTCCTACAAACAACAGAATATCCCTTGTCCGGAACAATCTGCCTGTGATCTCATGCAGACTGTCAAAAGAACCCATACCTTCCATCGGATATCTTTGGGGCAGATACCCTTCCGCTTCCAGTTCGGTCCCGTCCTTTGTTTTCTTTTCCTGAAATGCCGCAAGCAGCCGTCTGGCAAGCCTGCCGCCCCGCTCAGAACATGCCACAATACCGATCCGTATCATCCCGGCTTTCTCCTTTTGCCTTCAGGGCTTTGTCCCTGTCCGAAACCCGGTGGAAAAATCAGGGGCATACAAACGGGACAATTCATAAGCGCCGTTTAAAAAGTCCCCCACCAGGATCAGCGCCGTCCTGTCAATGCCGTTTTCCTCTGCCATTTCCGGCAGCCGGTCCAGTGTGCCTCTGACAATCTTTTCTTCTTCCCAGGTAGCCTTGTATACAATGGCACAGGGAGTATCTTTTGTATAAGCGCCAGCCAGCAGCTCTTCCCGTACCTGTTTCAGCAGTCCCGCACTCAGAAAAAGCACCATAGACACGCCGTGGGCCGCCAGAGCCGCCAACCGCTCCGGCACTTTCGTCCTGCCTTCCGCCCGTGTGATGATGACTGACTGAGTCAATCCCGGCAATGTATACTCTGTTTTCAGTGACGCGGCCGCCCCGCAGAAACTGCTGACACCGGGACAGACCTCAAATCCGATTCCCCGTGCCCGAAGTCCGTCCATCTGTTCCTGAATGGCACCATACAGACAGGGATCCCCGGTATGCAGCCGCACGATCTCCCTGCCCCTGGC
>VSOB01000068.1 GCA_009774625.1 Lachnospiraceae bacterium | reverse complement strand
GATTTTTGTTTCGCGCGTACTTCGTTCCTCTTTTGAGGAACTCGTTACGACGCACTCAACAGGCTAAAGCCCATATAAAAAATACCCGGCAGAAACCTCTGCCGGGTATCAGAAAACTGGGCTACAAGGATTCGAACCTTGAAATGACGGAGTCAGAGTCCGTTGCCTTACCGTTTGGCGATAGCCCAATGTCTGTATGAATGGCCTGTCTCTGCAAGCCACTCATACATAATACATGATTCAGGGAAATAATGCAATAGCTTTTTGAAAAATTTTCAAAATTTTTAATCCTATACCGTTTCTATTCTATGCTTACTATACTTCAAACATCATATCCGCATAAGAAGGCAGAGGCCATACTTCCTTATCCACGATCATCTCCAGTGCATCAATAGGGGTACGGAGCGCCTCCATAGCCTCCTTTACCACATCTTTATAGAAGAAAGCCTGTTCCTTTCCTTCCGGCATGGCTGCCGCCTCTTCATCTGCTGCCTTCAGCGCTTCCAGTGCTTTCTTTGCCTCCGCCAGCAGTCTGCCGGTTTCTTTCAGCAGATCACTCTGTACCTGGGGCTCTGCGCCTGCCTCCCGTACCGCAATCACCGTATCTGCCAGTGTTCGGGTATAGCGGATCACTGCCGGCAGGATCTGCTTGGAAGCCATGTCGATCATAGTCAATGCTTCAATATTAATTGTCTTTGCATAGGTTTCATACAGAATCTCCTCACGGGACTCCAGCTCTGCCCTGGTAAAAATACCGAATTTCTCAAACAGCTTTACTGCCTTGTCGGTGGTCAATGTTTCCACTGCTTCCACCATAGATTTGATGTTGGGCAGACCTCTCCGTTTTGCCTCTGCTACCCATTCGTCAGAATAGCCGTTCCCGTTGAAAATAATTCTCTGATGCTTTGTCAGATACTCCTTGATCAAATCGTGCACCGCACGCTCAAAATTCTCTTCCCCGGCCTGCTCCAGCACATCAGCCGCTTCGCAGAAAGCTTCGGCCACGATAGCATTTAATATAGTATTGGGGCTGGCAATGGAATCGGCAGACCCTACCATACGAAATTCAAATTTATTGCCGGTAAATGCAAACGGTGAAGTCCGGTTCCGGTCTGTGGCATCTTTTTCCAGATCGGGCAATGTGGACACGCCGGTTTCCAGAATACCGCCTTCCTTACAGGTGGCGGCAATGCCGGTTTCCACCAACTGCTTCACCACATCCTCCAACTGTTCGCCCAGAAATACAGAAATAATGGCAGGAGGCGCCTCGTTGGCTCCCAGTCTGTGATCGTTTCCCACATCGGATGCGCTCTGACGGAGCAGGTCTGCATGGGTATCCACCGCTTTCAGGATACATGCCAGTACCAGAAGGAACTGTATATTTTCATTGGGTGTCTCGCCCGGATCCAGCAGATTGATACCGTCATCCGTTCCCAGCGACCAGTTATTATGTTTACCGGAACCATTGACCCCTGCAAAAGGCTTCTCATGCAGCAGACAGCGCAGATCATGCCGGATCGCCACCCGTTTCATAGCCTCCATAACGATCTGGTTATGGTCCACTGCAATATTGGCAGTTTCATAAATCGGCGCCAGCTCATGCTGGGCCGGGGCCACTTCATTGTGCTGCGTCTTTGCTGTCACACCCAGTTTCCACAACTCTTCGTTCAGATCCTTCATATAGGAACCGATCCGCTCTCTGATCACACCAAAGTAATGATCCTCCATCTCCTGCCCTTTCGGCGCAGGCGCACCGAACAGTGTCCGTCCTGCAAAGATCAGATCCTTTCTCTGCAGATATTTCTCCTTATCCACCAGAAAGTACTCCTGCTCCGGCCCTACGGAAGCCACCGCTTTCGTAGCCCTGGTATTCCCAAAAAGCCGGACGATACGGATCGCCTGTTCACTGACTGCCTCCATGGAACGCAGCAGCGGTGTCTTTTTATCCAACGCTTCTCCCGTATAGGAACAAAAGGCCGTGGGAATACAAAGTGTCACTCCGGTTCCCGATTCTTTCAGAAATGCAGGAGAAGTAATATCCCAGGCCGTATATCCTCTCGCCTCAAAAGTTGCCCGCAGGCCGCCGGACGGGAAGGAAGAGGCATCCGGTTCCCCTTTGATCAGCTCCTTGCCTGAAAACTCCATAATCATTTTTCCGTCCCCATCCGGATGGGCCACAAAGGAATCATGCTTTTCCGCCGTGATGCCGGTCAACGGCTGGAACCAGTGTGTATAATGGGTTGCTCCCTTTTCCACCGCCCAGTCCTTCATAGCCTTTGCCACCACATCCGCGTCTGCCAGAGAGAGCTCTCCGCCATAGTCCATGACCCGTTTTACCGCTTTGTAGACACTTTTGGGCAGACGTTCTTTCATTTTACCCGGTGTAAACACATTTTCACCGAAAATCGCTTCCACATTCAAAATTTCCTTCATAACTTCTCCTCCAAATCCGTGCAATCCATGTTTTTATCATACAGGGTTCTGACATCACCCCATATCATAAAAACAGCGCTCCAACCCCCTTGTTGGAACGCCCTTGTTCTCTCCTGCCATCCTGCAGCAGTCTTTATAATCTAATCTATACGATACTCTATAATGCCGGAAATTGCAAGCCCTAATTTTTTATTTTTTCTTTCGCAGTATATCATACCATCCCGCGCTTTCGCTCAGATCCAGATACAATACCTGTCCCGGATGGGGTGCATCCGCCACTTCTTTCCCTTCTTCATCGTAAAGATGGCTGACCGTCACCGAACAGTTCCGGCCGTCCGGCTTCATAATCTCTATCCGGTCTCCCTGACAGAATTTATTGCGCTGTCTGATCTGTGCAAAGCCCCGTTCATCCACCGATTCCACGATCCCCAGATACGTATAGGCATTCACATAGGTGGATGCATCGTAGATCTGGGCGCTCTGATCCGGCCTTCCGAAGAAAAAGCCTGTGGTAAACTGCCGGTAGGTACATTTGGCGATTTCCGCCTCATACCAGTCCATATGGGCACGGTAAGTCTCCTCTGACAGGAAATAATCATCGATGGCCCTCCGGTATGTGCGCGTCACTGCCGCAACATACAAAGCGTTTTTCATCCGGCCTTCCACCTTCAGACTGTCAATGCCCGCTTCCACCAGCTCCGGTATATGTCCGATCATACACAGATCTTTGGAATTGAACAGAAATGTACCCCGTTCATTTTCAAACACCGGCATATACTCTCCCGGTCTGCTTTCCTCCATCAAAGTATAGTTCCATCGGCAGGGATGGGTGCAGGCCCCCTGATTGGCGTCTCTCCCTGTCAGATAACTGCTCAGCAGGCAGCGTCCGGAATAAGAGATACACATGGCTCCATGCACGAAACTCTCGATTTCCAGATCATCCGGAATCATCGCTCTGATCTCTTTGATTTCCTCCAGAGACAGCTCTCTGGCCGATACGACCCGCTTTGCCCCCTGCCCATACCAGAACAGATATGTCTTATAATTGGTATTATTGGCCTGGGTGGAAATATGGATTTCCGCCTCCGGCCAGACCTCTTTTGCCGTCAGGAGCATACCCGGATCCGAAATAATCAGCGCATCCGGCCCCAGCCTCTTCAGTTCTCTGAAATATTCCGCCGCGCCCTCCAGATCCCGGTTATGCGCCAGGATATTGGCCGTCACATAGACCTTTACCCCGCGGTCATGGGCAAACGCGATTCCCTCCGCCATATCCGCAGGAGAAAAATTCTTCGCCTTTTCCCGAAGGCCATAGGCTTCTCCTCCTATGTATACTGCATCCGCCCCAAAAATAACAGCCGTTTTTAATACTTCCAGACTGCTGGCCGGAATTAACAGTTCCGGTTTCTTTTTCATCGTCTCTCCCACTTTATATTCTGACACTGACAGCAGCGCCGTCGCCCAATGTCAGTATCACAGTTTCCAGTGCTTTATTGTGTTTCAGCTCATACAGATATTCCCGCATCCGTGCATGTATCGTCCGATTCCGTCTGGTCACTGCGAAACGGGATTGTATGATGTCCCCGTCCTGGAGTACATTGTCCGATACCAGAACCCCGCCCTTTTCCAGAAGCCGCAGCACCTGGGGCAAAAAGTGAATGTACTGCCCCTTCGCACCGTCCATAAAGATAAAATCAAAGCTACCTGTCAGCTCCGGCAATATCCTGCCTGCATCTCCTTCCAGCAGTGTGATCTTCTCTTCCCGCCCGGCCCTTCGGAAATTCTCTTTTGCCAGTGGAATCCTTTTTTCGTATTTTTCAATGGTGGTGATATGACAGTCGCAGGGAGCATACTCGCTCATAAAGAGCGCCGAAAATCCTACTGCCGTACCGATTTCCAGGATCCGCCTGGGTCTGTTCATGGCAAGCAGCACCCGCAGCAGGCTCTGGGTCTGCCTGCGGATGATGGGCACCTCCTCCCGAAGGGCACATGCCTCCAATTCGTCCAGCCAGTCCGGCTTGTCTGTCTCCAGAGAATCGATAAAGACTCTGTATCTTTCCTCCTGCGTCATGTCATTCCTCCGAAGCCTTGTTTGCTTCCTCACTGGCCGTCAGCATAATGTCCAGCATTTCATCCACAGTCATGGCAGTGTTCAGCTCATAGGTACCGGACGCGATCCCGGTTTCCGATCCGGACAATTTTTCATGTATCACAAACAGTTTTGAGTCCCGGATCAGGCCTTTCTGCTCCAGCATCAGTCCTATATCCTGCGCATCGTCGCTCTCTGCCACCTCTATCGTCACATCTCTGCCCGGCTCCTCATCCACCGGCTCTTCTCCAAAGATCCGGTATCCATAGTCATACGCCATAAGCGAATAGCGGTAAATAAACATCAGCACCACCGCCGCTACCACTACCCGAAACACCGTTCCGAAAACGGCTCCCACGATCTGTCTGCCACCCATGCTTCTCCTCCTTCGTCCTGTCCGGATCTCAGCAGCCGCCTCTGCCTACAGATCCATAGAAAGATCCAAATCTATCGCTTCCGCAATCTGTGTATAGATATTCTGCACCATTCTGCAGACTGCCAGCTCTGCCTGCAGATAATCCTCCACTACAGGATTGGAACGGAATTCTTCATATTCTTTTACAAATGTATCTATTTTATCAAACAGTTCTTCCCCGGAATTCTGGAGCAGGTAATTTTTTCTGCGGAACTCATTGATCTCATACTGCAGACCGGGATATTCCCTGACTTTGTCCCGCTTTTCCACATACTGTCTGTATTCTTCCGTCCGTTTCAGTCTTTCTGTAAATTCGTGTATAATCTTATCTGTCTCTTTCATATTCTGTCACTCATATCAGTTTTATACATTGTAATCTGATGCCACGCTTCCGTATGCTCAGACATCCATAATAATCGGCAGAATCATCGGTCTGCGCTTTGTTTTCTTCCATACAAATTCACCCAGGGAATCCTTGATTACGGATTTGATCTTTCCCCAGTCGCTGATGCCTCTGTCCAGACAATTTAAAACGCCCTCTTCTATGATACTCCTGGCTTCCTCCATCAGCTCGTCGGACTCTCTCACATATACAAAGCCTCTGGATACAATATCCGGACCGGAGATAAGCTGATTGGCAGCCCCGTCCAGCGCCAGCACCACGATCAGGATACCGTCCTCTGCCAGATGCTGTCTGTCCCGGAGTACAATATTCCCCACATCGCCTACGCCCAGACCGTCTACCAGAATCGTCCCCACAGGCACTTTCCCTGTAACAGCCGCCTTTTCCTCACTGATCTCCAGCACCTCGCCGGAAGAAAGGATAAATATATTTTCCTTTTCTATGCCAAGTTCACTGGCCAGCTTTGCCTGTGCCTTCAGATGCTTATACTCTCCATGAACGGGAACCGCATATTTGGGCTGTACCAGCGTATAGATCAGCTTGATTTCCTCCTGACAGGCATGTCCCGACACATGCACATCCTGAAAGATCACATCCGCTCCCTTTCGGGACAGCTCATTAATTACCTTTGTGACGGCCTTTTCATTGCCCGGAATCGGATGGGAAGAAAAGATCACGGTATCCCCCGGCTTAATGGAAATCTTTTTATGGACATTGCCGGCCATCCGGCTGAGAGCCGCCATGCTCTCACCCTGACTTCCCGTAGTGACTATGACAGTCTTTTCATCCGGATAGTTCTTTAACTGCTCAATATCGATCAGCGTATTTTCCGGGATCTGGATCCGGTTCAGATTCTGGGCAATCTCGATGATATTGACCATGCTCCGGCCTTCCACCACCACCTTACGCCCGAACTTATAGGCAGAATTGATAATCTGCCGCACTCTGTCCACATTGGAGGCAAACGTGGCGATAATGATTCTCGTACTTTTATGCTCCGAAAAAATCGTATCAAAAATCCTTCCCAGTGTCCGCTCCGACTGGGTGAAGCCCGGACGCTCCGCATTGGTACTGTCACACATCAGAGCCAGCACACCTTTTTTGCCGATCTCCGCAAATCTCTGCAGATCTATGGCATCGCCGTAAACCGGTGTATAATCCACTTTAAAATCCCCGGTATGGATCACCGTGCCTGCAGGAGAATAAATCGCCAGCGCTGCCGCATCCACAATGCTGTGATTAGTCTTAATGTATTCGATCCTGAACTGCCCCAGATTGATGGACTGTCCGAACTTTACCACTTTGCGCTTGGTCCCTTTTACAAGATTATGCTCCTTCAGCTTGTTCTCAATGATTCCCATTGTCAGCTTGGTTGCATAGACCGGCACATTGATTTCCCGCAGCACATAGGGCAGCGCTCCGATATGGTCCTCATGCCCGTGGGTAATCATAAACCCCTTTACTTTATCCTGATTTTCTTTCAGATACGTAATATCCGGAATCACCAGATCGATGCCCAGCATATCATCATCAGGAAACGACAGACCGCAGTCAACCACAACAATACTATCCTCGTATTCAAAGGCAGTAATGTTCATACCAATTTGCTCCAGGCCCCCCAGGGGAATGATTTTAAGCCCGGAACCACTATTCACTTTTTTCTTCAACGAATCTACCTCCACATTCTTTCTACTATGTACGTGCAGAGCCGGACCATGAATGACAAGGCATAATCTGCCGCCAGAGTACATGACGATAAAAGCTGTTTCCATTCCGCTTCTTTCCCTCCGGCTGCAAGCGTATGGAACTTTTATCTCATGTCATCTGTTCACTCAAAAGTCCTCTTCTATAAACTCCACATCCTCAAGTATTTTGCTGAAAACCTCTGCCACCGCAGAAAGTTCCGTTTCTTCCGTAACGACAACATATACGCCGTCTGCGTCCTCAGGCGCCGATGTATCTCTGAGAATCAATGCTTCTCCATCGCCGTCCTCTGTTTCTGTTACCAGTATATATGTTTTACCGGCTATCGTGGTCTGTTCCAGCACATAAAAAGCTGCCGGCACCTCTCCTTCCGGTTGAAAAACAATTTTATCCAACTCCTGTCTCCTATTGCTGCTTTGAACCTGTATGCTTACAATAATCAAGATATCCCTGCAGAATGATCGCAGCCGCTATCTTGTCCACATACTCTTTTCTATGTTCTCTGCGGATACCCGCTTCCATCATCGTTCTCTCGGCCGATACCGTGGAAAGACGCTCGTCCCACATCACAACGGGCAGTCCCGTCCTTCTCTCCAGCTTATCCCGCAGTGCGAGAGATTTCTCCGCACGCTCGCCTTCCGTATCATTCATATTTTTGGGGAAACCAAGCACGATCTTTTCCACTTCATATTCCAGAATCAGCTCTTCGATTCTGGCAAGCGTCTGCCGCAGCTTATTTTCCTGCTTTCTGTTGATAATTTCGATTCCCTGAGCCGTAATCTGCAGGGCGTCACTGACCGCAACCCCCATTGTCTTAGACCCATAATCCAATCCCATAATCCGCATTCGTATTATTTCCAATGATTTGCTTTGATGTATTCCCGCAACATCTCTTCCACCAACTCGTCCCGCTCCACCTTCATAATCAGGCTTCTGGCATTTTTATGGCTGGTAATATATGTGGGATCCCCGGACATAATATATCCTACAATCTGATTGACAGGATTATAGCCTTTTTCCGTTAATGCCTCATATACTGTTGACAATACAATCTTGACACCATTTTCCGGCTCAATCTCTACATTAAAAAATTGTGTGTTTCCCAAATCCTGCATCCTGTCATTTCCTCTTTCTTCCTGTCGCTGTACCACGTACCCCGGACTGTTTTTTATCCCATCCTGTATTAAGTGACCCTAGTATACTCTATTTATCCTGAAATTTCAAGAATTCACTGTACCAGAACTGTATTTTCCTGTAAAAAACCTGTAATTTTCCTTTTCTGGAGCCGATTGGAAAGCGGCTCCTGCATCAAAAGCGCCGCCCTCACATATTCTCTGGTATAGCCGGTCATATAGGTCCTGCCGTCTGCGTCCTCCGGCTCTTCCCACAAGATTTCCGCTTCCTTTCCGATCAGACTTTCCCGATACCGGCGGGACTGCCTCCGCTCCAGCTCCAGCAGCCTCTCGCTTCGCCGCACCTTCACCTCATCCGGAACCTGGTCCGGCATGGCTGCCGCGGCGGTTCCCTGCCGTCTGGAATATTTGAACACATGCATTTCATAAAAGCCCACCTGTTCCAGAAAACGTTCTGTCTCTGCAAATTCCGCTTCGCTCTCTCCCGGAAACCCTACGATCACATCCGTCGTTATGGCCGGAAGATCAAAAAATGTCCGTAACAGTTTCACTTTTTCATAGTATTCACTTGCCAGATAATGCCTATTCATTCTTTTTAAAGTTGCATCGCAGCCGCTTTGGAGGGAAAGGTGAAAATGGGGACATACCTCCCGGATACCCGCCAGACTTTCTGCAAATTCCTCTGTAATAATCCGGGGTTCCAGAGAGCCCAGCCGGATACGCGCCAGCCCCCTGATCCCGCTCAGATCCCGGATCAGACGCAGCAAATATCCCTGTCTGTAAGCCTCCTGGCGGAGATCACCTGCCGCCCCCTGCTCCTTTATAAAATCCATACCATAAGAGCTGATATGGATACCGGTCAGGACGATTTCCTGATAGCCTGCATCTGCCAGCGCCTCCGCCTCCCGGTATACATCTTCCGGCCTGCGGCTTCTGACTCTGCCTCTGGCAAACGGAATAATACAATAAGAACAAAACTGGTTGCAACCGTCCTGAATTTTAAGAAACGCCCTTGTATGGCCCGATGTGTCTCTCAGCTGCATTTCCTCATAGGGAACCGGCCGGCTCAGATCAGAAATGATCCGGTTTCCCATGGTCTGATCTGCCATCCCCGCTTCCCGTTCCTGCAGATAGGCTTCCAGGATGGGGAGCAGCTCCTTTTTTTTATTATTGCCGATGGCCAGATCAATGCTGCTGTCCCTGCAGATATCCTCTCTTGTCTGCACATAACAGCCCACCGCCACCACCACCGCATCAGGGTTTTGCTTTTTGGCTCTGTGCAGCATCTGCCGGCTCTTTCTGTCTGCAATATTAGTCACTGTACAGGTATTGACGATATAGATATCCGCTGCTTCTTCAAAGGGTACGATCCGGTATCCTCCCTCTTCCAGCATCTGCCGCATCACATCCAGTTCATAGGCATTTACCTTACATCCGAGATTGTGCAATGCCACACTTTTCATAGCTTCCCTTTCTTTATTTTGTCAGGTTTGAATATTGACATTCAGGTGCTTTGCCATTAGTATTATGATAATGAAGGTTCGAAACAAAAGGAGGGTATTCCAATGAAAACAGTACAGATTTCGTTAAATTCCATTGATAAGGTAAAGTCTTTCGTAAATGATATTACACGCTTTGACTATGATTTTGATCTGGTTTCCGGACGGTATGTGATTGATGCCAAATCCATTATGGGTATTTTCAGTCTGGATTTGTCCAAACCCATCGACCTCAATATCCATGCAGAGGACGATCTGGATGAGGTATTGGATGTATTAAAGCCTTATATCATTTAATGCATGACGGGCGGTGTATCAGGAGATGCACCGTTTTTATCGTCGTCAGAGTCTCTACTCATATCCCTGTTCTTTCGCTGTTTTCTTTCAGCCCCTGTATCCTGGCGATGCCTCCACAATCATCATTTCCTTTGTTTCCAGCGCAGTCTTTACCAATGCCCCGATCTCTCCCTCCAAAGCACGCTCATGCTTTCTGATCACGCTCACATTAGGTTTTGTCACCGGATGTTTGGCCACAAAAATGGTACAACAGTCCTCATAGGGCAGGATGGAAGTCTCATATGTGCCGATCTTTTCCGCAATTTCCACGATCTCCTGCTTGTCCATCCCGATCAGAGGCCGGTACACCGGCAGTGTACATACTTCATTCGTGGCAGCCAATGAATGCATGGTCTGCGAAGCTACCTGCCCGATGCTTTCCCCGGTGATCAGTCCCAGACACTCTGTTTCCTTTGCGATCTCCTCTGCAATCCTCATCATATACCGGCGCATAATAATCGTCAGTTCATCATGGGGACATTTTTCATAGATCATAAGCTGAATGTCGGTAAAATTGATAATATGCAGATATACCGGGCCGGTATACCGGGCCACCAGTGCGGCCAGATCCACTACCTTCTGCTTTGCCCGGTCACTGGTATAGGGCGGCGCATGGAAATAGACCGCATCGATCTTAACGCCCCTTTTGGCTATCATATACCCTGCCACCGGAGAATCAATGCCGCCGGAAAGAAGCAGCATGGCTTTGCCACCGGTTCCCACCGGCATCCCTCCGGGGCCGGGCAGAATCATGGAATAGATATAGATCTTTTCCCTGACTTCAATATGCAGCCAGACATCCGGATTGTGTACATCCACCCGAAGCGCCGGAAAAGCGTCCAGAAGGATGCCTCCCAACTCTGCATTGATCTCTCCGGAACGCAGCGGATAGTTTTTTCTTGCCCTTTTGGCCACTACCTTAAAGCTCAGCCCCGCTCCGTCATGGAGCTGCCTGCCATACACCCGTTCCATATAGGCAGTTACCTCCCCGCCCAGATGCTCAAATCCCTGATCCTCCACCGCCGTCACAGGACAGATGCCGGAAATGCCGAATACTCTCTGCAAATGTTCCACAGTTTCATCAAAATCAAATTCCGACAGTGCATCCACATAGATCCTGCCCTGGGTTTTGGATACCCGGAATGTTCCGTCGCAGTGTTTCAGCGCGTGGCGGATCTGACGTACCAGCGCATCTTCAAACAAATATCTGTTGTTTCCTTTCACACCGATTTCTGCATATTTTATCAAAAATGAAGTAAACATATTGTATATCCTTCTCTCGTTTTTTTCCGGTCCCCGGCAGGAAACCTCCTGCCGCCCCATCGCTAACGCCTTGTATATCTGCGAAGTACCGGAACAACATCATACAACGTCTGCAGCGTATAGTCAATTTCTTCCTGTGTGGTAAAGACTGAAAGACTGAACCGCAGCGTGGCATCCAGAAGTTCCTTTTCCAGCCCGATGGCACGCAGCGTATCAGACGGTTTCGGCGCCTTGTTGGACGCACAGGCGCTGCCTGCGGATACATAAATCCCCTTTTCCTCCAATGCATGCAGCAGCACTTCGCTCCGCACACCCCGGAAAGAAGCACTGACCACATGAGGTGCGCTCATTTCACCGGTCAGACCATTGATTTTCACCTCAGGGATCTGCAAAACACCCTGTACAAAACGTTCTTTCAGCTCATACATGGCCGCCCGTTCCGCTTCCAGATTTTCATAGATCTGCTCCACCGCCTTGCCAAGTCCCGCGATACCGGATACATTTTCCGTACCGGAACGCATCCCCTTCTGCTGCCCGCCGCCATATACGATGGGAACGATCCGGATCTTTTCGTTGATATATAAAAATCCCACACCCTTTGGTCCGTGTATCTTATGACCGCTGACGGCCAGCAGATCAATATTCATCTTTTTGGGATAAATCCTGAACTTTCCGTATCCCTGGATCGCATCCACATGATAGATAATGCGGGGATTCATGTTCTTAATCAGCGCCCCCGCTTCCCCAATGGGCTGCAGGGAACCGATTTCATTGTTGGTATGCATAATGGAAACCAGTATGGTATCCCGGCGGATCGCACAGCGCAGATCTTCCAGCCGGATGATACCGAAACGGTCCACCGGAAGATACGTAATCTGAAATCCCTGTTCCTCCAGATAGCGCATGGTCTGCATCACTGCCGGATGTTCAATACAGGTGGTAATGATATGCCGCCCCATCCTCCGGTTCGCCAGGGCGGCGCCGATCAGCGCCAAATTATCCGATTCGGTACCGCCGGAAGTGAATACGATTTCCTTTTCGCTGACCTTCATGCTCGCCGCAATCACTTCTCTGGCATAGCGGATATACTGCTCCGCCTCCACACCCTTACGGTGCAGACTGGAAGGATTGCCATAGTCCTCCACCATAACCTTGCTTACAAGCTCCGCCACACAGTCATATGCCCTCGTGGTGGCAGAGTTATCCAAATATATTTCCATATTTTCAGACACTCCATCTATCTATCTATAACTATGTTATGCTTCCTCTTCCAGTTGGTACATTATCCACCCCAGCATAGTAAGCCCTGCCGTCTCTGTCCGCAGGATACGCTTTCCCATCGTAATCGGCACGATCCCCGCCGCCTGCGCTGTCTCTATCTCACTGTCATCAAAACCGCCCTCCGGCCCGATAAAGACGGCTACCTGCTGCCCGGCCTGTATCTGTCCGATCAGCTCTCTTGTCCTGCTCATATGCTCTGCCAGCTCATAGGGAATCAGCTTACAGTCCATATCCGCAGCATATGCTGCAGCCTCCTGCATGGACATGACCCGGCTCACCTCCGGTATGATACGCCGTCTGCTCTGTTTGGCAGCCGCCTGAGCGATCCCCTGCCATCTGGCCACCCTGGCTGCTTCTTTTTTTCCGTCCAGTTTAACCACACTCCGTTTTGCCGCCACCGGTATCACCTGATATACCCCCAGCTCCACTGCCTTCTGAATGATCAGCTCCATCTTATCAGCTTTGGGAAGCGCCTGAAAAAGATAAATACGGGCAGGCAGTTCCAGACCGTCCTCTTTGATAAAAAGCAGTGTACAGATTACCGCCTCTTCCGTCACGCGCTCTATCTGACACCGGTATTCCTTTCCGTCCCTTCCGTTACTGACCGCGATCTCTTCTCCTGGTTTCATCCGCAGCACATGCGCGATATGGTTCACATCTTTCCCGGTAATGGAAATGACTTTTCCTGCAATCTGCTCCGGCTCGACAAAAAAGTGATACATACCGTCAATCCTTTCTGGCCGTGATACCGACCCATTCTCCCTGGCCGGTGATTTCCAGCACCCGAAATCCGGCTGCCTCCACCGCTTCAGTCACAGCCTCTTCCTGCCCGGCCAGAATACCAGACATAATATAAATACCGCCGGGCTTTACATGAGACGCAACAGCCGGCGCCAGCAGCACCAGTACATCCGCCAGTATATTGGCCACTGCAATGTCATAACAGCCATAGCCAAGCCGATCCTGTACCGCCCGGTCGGTAATCACATTGCCGATGATCAGCTCAAACTGCTCCGGGCTGATCCCGTTGGCCTTCCTGTTGTCCTCCACCGCATCCACTGCGCAGGGATCCAGATCTGTCCCCTTTGCCTCCCGGATACCATACAGCAGAGATACTATAGACAAAATACCGCTGCCGGTTCCCACATCCAGCAGTCTGGTATCCTCCGTGATAAATTTTTTGAGCTGACGGATACAAATCTGTGTGGTTTCATGCATACCAGTCCCGAATGCAGTGCCTGGGTCTATATGCAGAACCTTCTTATCCTGATCCTCTGCCCCCGCCTTTTCCCAGGAAGGCAACACCAGCAGATCATCTATCGTAAACTGGTGAAAATACTGCTTCCAGTTATTGATCCAGTCGATGTCCTCAGTCTCCTCCACAGCGATACTGCCCCTGCCGATCTCCATAAAGCTCCTCAGCCAGTCCAGCTCTTTGCGCACTTTCTCCACAATGCTTTCCGCATCCGTCTCTTCCCCTTCTAATAAAAGGACTCCATCCTCCCGTTCCTCCGCAAAAAAGTTCAGATAAGCGATCCCGTCATCCTCTGGCCCGTCAGGCAGTATATCCACAAACATCTGCTCTTTCTCCTGCTTTGTCAGCGGGATCTTATCTTCGATCTGTGCCCCTTCCAGCCCGATGTCATACAGGGTGCTGATTATAATATCCTCCGCTTCCGGTATGGTTTCTATGATAAATTTCTTCCATTTCATATGCATTTCCTCCTGCGCCTGCTTTGATGCGCTTTTTTATGCTTCGTATACCTCCGGGGAATCTGAATTTGAATTGATTATACATGATATCAGACATTTACGCAAATAGCATATGTATCAAAGCATCTGCCAAACCGCCTCATTTTACACCCCGCAGGTATCAAGACAAACCGAATCAATCACCCTTCTGATCTCATTGTCGTGTACCACAATATTCAGTCCCTTCCTTTCTTTTGTGATAAAAAACCCCCGGCGCTGTCACATGCCGGGGGCTGTTGAAACCACACCAAAATTTTATTACATGTAAAAAAGTTTCATCCCTTTATCTGTCGTCTTTCCCTCTTCTGGCTCTGACTCTTGGCCCTTTGCCCTTATGCTGCCGGTATGGACCCAGGTGCAAACGCTGTCGTCACATATGTCCCCGGATCAATCCCACCTGCCGTATAGGCAAAAGTATCCGTTACGCTTACCCCAAAGATCGCCGCCACGCTCCGGAATGCCGCCATCATCTCTTCCGTCTGCACGCTCACGCTCACATTTGCAGATACGCTCTGCCCGTCAGCCGTTACCACTGCCTGGGTAGGGTTGTATGCTGCCATCAGCTCTGCGTTCGCTTTTGCCTGCGGTGTTACCACCGATGCACGGCTTCCCGCACTGGCGCCGGATGAAACGCCCGATTTGCTCCGGCTCTTGGAACGGCTTCTGGAGCTGGATGATGAACCGGATGAAGAGCTGCTGTTGCTGCTGTTGCCCCCATCCTCCACCACTCCCGGTGTGTTCGGGCTCAGGCTCCCCGCGCCGGGGCTTGTGCTGCCTGCTGCCAATGCCGTCATCGACATCGATGCTGCCACTACTGTCGCCAATGCGACTGTCAGATACTTTCTCATTTCCATTCCTCCTGTCCTCATGATGCATGGTTGAATGTGGTTTCTCTATATTAACCCTTCCGGGTCAATACCGTCTCCTTTTCCTAATTCAGGAAGGATGGTAGGTTCTCCACCCATCACACCCACTACGCCGTCCCATTCCTCCAGAGAGTCCACCGCCTTTTTGAACGTTTCAAAATCCATAAAATACGGTTCCTTATGATGGCCGCACAATCTGGTACAGTTCGAGCATCTGTTGGGACACTGGTTCGTAATGTCAATTTCTATGTTTCTTGCATCTTTCGGACTTCTCATTTTTTATCCCTTCCTTTGCCCTGCATCCCCGCCAGCCTATTTCCAGCGGAATATAAATTCTGTACCGCATCAGCAGAAAAAAGCGCCTGTGCTTCCAGGAGTGGAAATCCCGCATCCTTATCTCTTTCAGATGAGGCATCTCTTCCCGGATATATTCTAATGTTGTATCATTTTAGTTGACACCTTATACTCAAGGATTTGATGTATCATCAAAGAGAAATAAGGAGGCAACTACA
>VSOB01000067.1 GCA_009774625.1 Lachnospiraceae bacterium | reverse complement strand
TACGAGCATGCGGGGGCCCATCCTTGGTGTTTTTTCCGCTGGTGGCTCACCAAACCCCGGTTTAAAAACCTCATGGCAGGGGCAGCTCAGGGCAAAGCTGGAAAGGGACAGGCCATATTACGAAACGCTGATGTCGCACACCAATGAAGAGATTGCCGGTTTTGCCGGGGATATCGTCGAAGAATTATAGAAAAAATCATTGACGGTCATCATTCCCTGTGCTATAGTAAATAAGCGAGATAAGATTTAGGTCTTTTTTTTATGCAAAAATATACTGAAAAAAAGAAGATGACCGGAAAGAGTAAAATAGCAGAAAAGCACGTGGAGGTGGATGGATATGCGTACAAGGATCACATTGGCATGCACAGAATGCAAGCAGCGCAACTACAATACGACAAAGGATAAGAAAGCACACCCGGACAGAATGGAAACGAAGAAATACTGCAGATTCTGCAGGACCCATACGTTACACAAAGAAACAAAATAATCTGTGATCGTGAAAGGAAAGCAGCAGATGGGAGATTCAAACAAGAAGGAGAAGCCCAGCTTTTCCAAAGGCGTGCAGACCGAGTTCAGGAAAATCACCTGGCCTGACCGCGCATCCCTTTTGAAACAGTCAGTTGCGGTTGTTTGTGTTTCGGTTGTGCTGGGAGCTGCCATAGCGGTAATTGATATGCTTCTTCAGTACGGTGTAAACAACTTCCTGACAATGTAAGGGCGAGGGTGAGCATATGGCAGAAGCGAACTGGTATGTAGTGCATACGTATTCGGGATATGAAAACAAAGTAAAAGCCAATATTGAAAAGACGATTGAAAACAGACATCTGGAAGAGGAAATTCTGGAAGTCAGAGTGCCGATGCAGGATGTTGTAGAGGTGAAAAACGGGGCCAAAAAGAATGTCCAGAAAAAGATGTTTCCCGGCTATGTGCTGATTCATATGGTAATGAATGATGATACCTGGTATGTGGTCAGGAACACCAGGGGCGTGACGGGCTTTGTCGGGCCGGGCAGTAAGCCTGTGCCGCTGACGGAGGTGGAGATGCGTCCGCTGGGAATCAAGACGGAAAATATCTCAGTGGATTTCGGAGAAGGCGATATGATTGCCGTGATCGCAGGTGTCTGGAAAGATACGGTGGGCGCTGTGCAGAGGATGGACTACGGCAAACAGACGGCTACCATCAATGTGGAGCTGTTCGGCAGGGAAACTCCTGTGGAGATCAGCTTTGCGGAAATCAAAAAAATGTAACAACAGCAGCAAGGGCCTGTAGGGCCAGGCTGCCGCAGACAAAGAAGTTCATAGGGACTCACAGGAAGCAGAGAGTTCCTGCTGATAGATTCCATGAAAACAAAGCCGTTTCATGAGAGGAAGAAGGCAGTATGAACTGTGGGAGGGAGAGACGGGATGAGCGGCACGGTACACCGCCAGGTGAACCGGTGCAGAAAGAAATTCCGACATGTGCCCGCCACTACCACAATATTTTAGGAGGTGCCAAAATGGCAAAAAAAGTAGAAGGATATATTAAGTTGCAGATCCCTGCCGGTAAAGCTACACCTGCACCGCCGGTTGGTCCTGCATTGGGTCAGCATGGTGTGAATATCGTTGAATTTACCAAGCAGTTCAACGCAAGAACGGCAGATAAGGGAGATTTGATTATCCCTGTCGTGATCACTGTGTACGCAGACAGAAGTTTCAGTTTTGTAACAAAAACTCCGCCTGCAGCAGTTCTGCTGAAGAAAGCGGCAAACATCAAATCCGGTTCCGGCGTACCCAACAAAACAAAGGTTGCCACGATTTCCAAAGATAAGGTAAAGGAAATCGCAGAGATGAAAATGCCTGATTTGAACGCTGCCAGTCTGGAAGCAGCCATGAGTATGATTACCGGTACTGCCAAGAGTATGGGAATCGTTGTTGAGGACTAAGAAATGACAGATGTGGGAGGAGCCTTTGGCCCCGCCACTACCACAAGGAGGAAAACAAAATGAAACATGGGAAAAAATATGAAGAGGCGGCGAAGCAGATCGGCCGTTCCGTTCTGTATGAGCCTGCGGAAGCAATTGCTCTGGTAAAAAAGACAGCAGCGGCAAAGTTCGATGAGACGATGGAGCTGCACATCAGAACAGGCTGTGACGGACGTCATGCGGAGCAGCAGATCCGCGGCGCTGTTGTACTGCCCAACGGAACCGGTAAAGCGGTTAAGGTGCTGGTATTTGCAAAGGGCGACAAGGTGAATGAAGCAGAGGCAGCCGGCGCTGATTATGTTGGCGGTGATGAACTGATCCCGAAGATTCAGAATGACGGATGGCTGGACTTTGATGTAGTGGTAGCCACTCCGGATATGATGGGTATCGTAGGCCGTCTTGGTAAGGTCCTGGGACCGAAAGGATTGATGCCCAATCCTAAGGCAGGTACCGTTACGATGGATGTGACGAAAGCCATCAATGATATCAAGGCCGGTAAGATTGAGTACAGACTGGACAAGACCAATATTGTCCATGTGCCGGTAGGAAAGGTTTCTTTCAGCGAAGAGAAGCTGCAGGAAAACTTCAATGCCATCATGGACGCGATTATGAAGGCAAAACCCAGCGCAGTGAAGGGGCAGTATCTGCGGAGCGTGACGCTGGCTTCCACAATGGGCCCCGGCGTTAAGATCAATGTGGCTAAACTTTAATAAGTTAACAGGTTGCAGGTTAACCTGTGAATGGGTTTAACTGTATAACGGTTATCAGATGGAGGCAGCGGGGATTCGCTGCTTCCTTTTGCATCATGGAAGATAGAGGATAGGAGAATGCTGTTTAATTCTTATATTTTTATCCTGTTTTTTCTGCCTGTGTGTGTGGCGGTATATTTTCTGCTTTACCGTATCCGGGCGGGAAAGGCTGCAAGGCTGTGGCTGCTTGGCATGTCTCTGTGGTTTTACGGATATTTCAATCCGTCCTATGTACTGATTATCTGCGGCAGCATTCTGGTCAATTACGGTGTTTCCAGATATTTGCTGAGGCGGCATCGGGAGGGAGCGGAGGGTGCCGGCAGAGCCGGTATGATATTCGGGGTGGCCGTGAATGTGGCGCTTCTGTTTTACTTCAAATACTTCGATTTTTTTCTGGAAAATATCAATGCTGCCTTTCATACGGATTTTGCCCTGCGCAGGATCGTTTTGCCATTGGGAATCAGTTTTTTTACCTTTCAGCAGATCTCTTATGTGGTGGATTCTTGGCGGGGAGAAACAGAGCAGTACAGCCTGCTGGATTATGCGGTATTTGTGTCGTTTTTCCCTCAGCTCGTGGCAGGCCCTATCGTATTGCATGATGAGCTGATCCCCCAGCTTCTGGATGAAAAAAAGCACAGGCCGGATGCGTACTGTCTTTCCAGAGGGATGTACCTCTTTGCGGCGGGATTGTTCAAAAAGGTGATCGTCGCGGATACATTGGGCAATCTGGTGGCACTGGGATTCGGCGGCGTGGAAATCCTGACATCTCTGGATGTGCTGCTTGTCATCCTCTGTTTTGCACTGCAGCTCTACTATGATTTCAGCGGGTATAGTGATATGGCCACAGGCATTGCTTCCATGTTTAATATTGCGCTTCCCATGAATTTCAATTCGCCGTATAAGGCCCGTTCGATTCTGGAGTTCTGGGACAGGTGGCATATGACGCTGACCAGATTTCTGCGGCGGTATATTTATTTCCCGCTGGGCGGAAGCCGCAGAGGCAGACTCAGAACCTATGGGAATATCATGATCGTATTTCTGGTCAGCGGGTTCTGGCATGGGGCCAACTGGACGTTTGTGGTATGGGGGCTGCTGCATGGGCTGGCGGAGGTGGTGACAAGAAGGTTCCGGAATACCTGGAGCAGGATACCGGGTGTGATACAGTGGTTTCTCACATTCGGGTTTGTCAGCTTTGCCTTTCTGATTTTCCGGGCCGATACACTGGAGCAGGCGTATATTATGTTCCGGAAGGTAGCAAAGCTGGAGGCGCTGTATATTACGCCGGTGATGCTGGAGGGGCTGACACTGCCGGAAATGAGACATCTGGAAGCGCTGCTGTGTCCGGGCGGGCTGCCGGGCGGAGAGGGGACCGTACATTTTGTCCTGTTTCTTCTGATTGTTATGGGTGTGACATTGGGGGCCGGAAACTGTCAGGAAAAGGAATTTTTATGCAATAAAAGGAATCTGGCTGCCACGGTGGGGATGCTGACCTGGACCATCGTATCCCTGTCAGAGATTTCCACATTCCTTTATTTTAATTTTTAGGATTTGGATGGACAAAGGATTTATAACTTCTTTGGGAGATAAAATATGAAGGCAAAGGTATGGTTTGGCTGTGCGCTTTCGGGAACGATTCTGGTATTGGCCACATTTGCAGGGTATATCATTACAGTGGATCCGTTTTTTCATTACCACGGTCCGCTGAAAGAAGTTGCCTATACATTAGATAACAGCCGTTATCAAAATGATGGGATTGTCCGTCATTTTTCCTATGATACACTGATTACAGGCACTTCTATGGTGTCCAATTTCAAAACCAGTGAATGCGACGCATTGTTTGGAGGTACTTCTGTCAAAACACCTTTTCACGGCGGTACATTCCGGGAAGTCAATGACAATCTGGAGGCGGCGCTCCTGGCCAATCCGGATCTGCATACGGTGATCCGATGTCTGGATCAGGGAAATTTCACGCAGGACAAGGATTATGTAAACTATGATGGAATCCCCTACTATCTGTATGACAGCAATCCGTTTAATGATACGGAATATATTCTGAATAAAAATGTGTTTATTTTGTCGGATAATGTACTGGCAGATACTGCGGCAGGAAAGCAGATGACTTCTTTTGATCAGTATATGAACTGGCAGGGAGAATATGCTTTCGGCAAAGAGGCTGTGCTGGCTACCTATATCCGTCCGGGTAAAAGTGTGTATGATAAATCGCTGGCAGAGACAGAACGGGAACAGACGCTGGCCAATATCAGACAGAACGTGACGGATGTGGCACGGGAGAATCCGGATGTTACCTTTTATTATTATTTTTCTCCTTATAGTATCTGCTATTGGGATGTGCATGTGATGCAGCAGGGAAAACTGGACTGGTATATGGAGCTGCAGAGGCTGGTAATCGAAGAAATTCTGACCTGTGATAACATCCGGCTGTATGCATATGACGATCATACCGATCTGACCTGTGATCTGGACAACTACCAGGATCAGATGCATTACAGCGAGGACATCAACTCTCTGCTGCTTCAGTGGATGAAAGCGGGAGAGGGACGTCTGGACCGGAAGAATTATCCGGACTATCTGAAACGCGTGTATGAATTTTATGGAGCATATGACTATGACAGCATCTACGAGTAAGCAAGGGAAAAAAAGAAAACGGAAAAAGAAGAAGCGGACCAATAAGCTGGCTCTGTTTACTGTTGTGTTCTTTAGTGTGCTGGCAGTGGGCGGTATGTTTCTTACATTGGTTGCTGCCGGCAGGGAAAAGGAAGGAACCGGAGGGACAGCAGGGGAAAGCGGGAAACAGACAGAAGAGGGGCATATACTTTCTCAGATGGAAGAGGAGCCGGAAAAAGTGCCGGAGAGCGTGGAAACGGGGGAAGAAGAGACGGATGAGAGCAGATATGGTGCACTGCTGCAGGATACGGAGCGTATGAAGCAGGAGCGGATCTATGCGGCTGAAACGGCATCTTCGGAAGAGGTGGTGTTGGCGTTTGCGGGCGATATCCTGTTTGACCCAAGCTATGCCATGATGGCAAGGCTGATCCAGCGGGGCGGCGCCATCGAAGAGGCTTTTTCCGCAGAACTGCTGGCGGAAATGCGGGGTGCGGATATCTTTGTGGTAAACAATGAATTTCCCTATTCCGGCAGGGGCACGCCCCTTCCCGGTAAACAGTTCACCTTCCGGGCCAAACCGGAAAGCGCGGCCTACCTGACAGATATGGGAGTGGATCTGGTTTCCTTTGCCAATAACCATGCCTATGATTACGGAGAAGTTTCCCTGCTGGACAGTCTGGATACGATGGAAGCTATGGGAATGCCCTATGTGGGGGCAGGCAGGAATCTGGAAGAGGCATCTGCGCCGGTCAGCTTTATTGCCAATGACCAAAAGATCACGATTCTGTCCGCAACGCAGATCGAACGGAATGACAATCCGGATACAAAGGGTGCGGGAGAGGATACGCCGGGTGTCTTTCGCTGCTGGAATCCGGACAGGCTGTTGGAAGCAGTGGAGAAGGCCCGGACCGACTGTGATGTGCTGATCGTATTTATCCATTGGGGGACGGAAAGCCAGGCAGAGACAGATTGGGCGCAGAGAGAGCAGGCGGCGTCCATTGCCCAGGCTGGGGCGGATATTATCATCGGCGCCCATTCCCATTGCCTGCAGCCGGTAGGATATGTGAACCAGGTGCCTGTGATCTACAGCCTGGGCAACTTCTGGTTCAATTCCAAATCACTGGACACCTGCCTTTTACAGGTGCGGATATCGGCAGAAGGAGAAGTGACTGCCAGAGTGCTGCCTGCCAGACAGTCCGATTGCAGGACAAAGCTGCTGGATGGCAGCGAAAAGGCCCGTGTCATCAACTATCTCAACTCCATTTCAGACAGCGGTACGCTGGATGAGGACGGATATTTGCACAGCAGATAGGCGGGACTACGGCGATGCAGGTATCGCCGGACAGTTACGTTGCTAACAATGTTTTGTCGGCTCCGGCAGAGACGCTTTCCTTCGGGTAAGTATCGCACTTGCAGGTGCGTACTTGATTTCATTCCGATTCTTGCTACAATGATACCATCAGGTGCGGGTAAAGGTAAGCCCGCAAAAGTAGGAGGTATTTTGGATGAGCAAAAATATTGTTGTAATCACCGGCAGTCCCAGAAAGAAGGGGAACAGTTTCGCTATGACAGAGGCGTTTATCCGTGCGGCGGAGGCGAAAGGCCATAGCGTTACCCGCTTTGATGCCGCCATGAAAAATGTGGGCGGATGCAGGGCCTGCGAAACCTGTTTCAGGACCGGAAAGGCCTGTTCTTTTGACGATGACTTCAACACGATTGCTCCCGCTATTCTGGAGGCTGACGCGGTGGTTTTCTCTATGCCGGTTTACTGGTACTCCATCCCTGCACAGATCAAGGGTGTCATTGACCGCCTGTTTTCTTTCGTGGCGGGCGGCAGGGATATCAGCGGTAAGGAGTGCGCTGTCATCGCATGCTGTGAAGAAAATGATATGTCTGTTTTTGACGGTGTGCGTGTCCCGCTGGAACGTTCTGCCGCACTGATGAAATGGAAGATGGCAGGCGAGGTCCTGGTTCCGGGTGTACTGAACATCGGAGATATTGAAAAGACGGACGGCTGTGCGCAGGCGGCAGCTCTGGCAGAGAAATTGTAAGGAGGAAGGAAAGCATGCCCAAGAAAATTGTTATTTTAAATGGCAGTCCCCGCCGAAAGGGCAATACCTCCGTGCTGGTCAGAGCGTTTACAGAAGGCGCTGAGAGTGTGGGCCACACTGTAACGGAATTTTTCCTGGACAGCATGAATATCCATGGCTGCAAAGGCTGCTTTGGCGGCCACAGCAGCAGGGAGTGTCCCTGTGTTCAGCGGGATGATATGGACAAAATCTATCCGGCGGTACGGGAGAGTGATGTGATTGTGCTTGCCAGTCCGCTTTACTACTGGAATATGAGCGGTCAGATCAGAACGGCCGTTGACCGCCTGTTTGCTTTGGAAGAAGGGGACGGAAATCTGCTCAGAGGACATGACAGAGCTTCTGCTCTGCTGATGGCTGCGGAGGGGCACGGATTTGAAGATGTTGTTCTTTATTACGATCATCTGCTGGAGCATTTGAGGTGGAAGCCTCTCGGCCATGTTCTCGCCGGAGGAAACGGAGAGATAGGAGATATTGAAGGGAAACCTGAAATATCCGCCGCTTACGAACTTGGGAAGTCTGTTACATAAAGAAAAAGGGAAGCGTGGGGACTGTATTTTCATGGAACAAAGCACTTGACAGCTCCCGCCAAGTCTGATACGATATGTAAGGTTTATCAAACCATGCCGAAGACAGCAGGCGCCGGTAGGGGACCGGCATAAGGAAAAGCGCCTGCCGAGGAAAGAGTTTACAGAACACTTCAGCCTTTCTGTCTTTGACGGGAAGGCTTTTTATATGTGCAGAGTCAATGATTTCTTCTTCGTTGAAAAGGACGCACAGGTAGAACTCCTTTCGGCACAAAATCTATAAGGAGGTAAAGCAATGGCAAAAGTTGAATTAAAAAGGCCCATCGTGGAAGAAATTTCCGAGAGCATCAAGGATGCCCAGTCTGTTATCCTGATTGATTACCGCGGACTTACGGTTGAGCAGGATACAAGACTCCGCAGACAGCTTCGGGAGGCTGGTGTTACCTATAAGGTATATAAGAACACGATGATGAATTTCGCCTTCAAAGGAACAGAATTTGAAGTTCTGTCCCCCTATCTGGAGGGTCCCAGTGCGATAGCGCTTTCCACAACGGATGCAACGGCGCCGGCGAGAATCGTCAGCAAATTTGCAAAAGAAGCGCCGGTACTGGAGATCAAGGGCGGCGTAGTGGAAGGCATCGCCTATGATGCAAAGGGAATCGCTTCGATCGCAAGCATTCCGTCCAGAGAAGAGCTGTTGTCCAAGCTGCTTGGCAGTATACAGGCTCCGATCGCAAACTTTGCCCGCGTTATGGACCAGTTGGCTGAAAAAGGCGGTGCAGAAGCGGCTATTGCTGCAAAGGGAGCAGCGGCATCCGATGCAGAAGCGGCTGCTGAGTAGGAAATGGGCAGCGGACGGCTGAATCATGTTTGAAACATAAAAGCAAGAAGAAAGAAAACGGAGGGAAATAAAATGGCAAAATTATCCGCACAGGAAATTATTGATGCAATCAAAGAGTTGACCGTACTGGAATTAAATGATCTGGTAAAAGCCTGCGAAGAAGAGTTCGGCGTATCTGCAGCAGCCAATATGGTAATCGCTACAGGCGGCGGTGAAGCAGAAGCGGCAGACGAAAAGACAGAGTTTGATGTTGAGTTGACAGAGGTTGGCCCGAACAAGGTTAAGGTAATCAAGGTAGTTCGTGAAGTGACCGGACTTGGCCTGAAGGAAGCAAAGGATCTGGTAGATTCCGCTCCTAAGACAGTAAAGGAAGGCGCATCCAAGGAAGAAGCTGAGGATATCAAGACCAAGTTAGAAGGCGAAGGCGCAAAGGTTACACTGAAATAATAGCTGTAGCTTTGTCAACAAGAGATAAAATACCGGGAAAGCATTGGGTTTACAGACGGACAAGTGCTTTCCCGGTTTTTGTTTTTTTGCTTCGTATGGGAAATTTTTCTTGACGTGTTGATTTTCTTGTAGTAGAATGGATAGTGCACTATTGTGGTATGGTATGCTTATTTGCATGAAAGATACTGGAAAGTAGGCTAAGATCATAGAAGAACGGGGTGAAATGTCAATGGAAAAAAACAGAATACGACCTACTGCCGCCGGCAAGAATGTACGTATGAGTTATTCTCGACAAAAAGAGGTTTTAGAGATGCCAAACCTGATAGAAGTTCAGAAGAATTCCTATCAGTGGTTTTTAAAAGAGGGCTTGAAAGAAGTATTCGACGATATTTCTCCGATTGCAGATTACAGCGGTCACCTGAGCCTTGAGTTCGTTGATTTTGAACTGTGCAGGGACGAGATGCCGGTGAATAAAAACACCATCGAGAAATGTAAGGAAAGAGACGCCACTTATGCGGCGCCTCTGAAGGTAAGGGTACGGCTGTATAACAAAGAAAAAGAAGAAATCAGCGAGCATGAAATATTTATGGGCGATCTCCCGCTTATGACAGAGACGGGCACCTTTGTAATCAACGGCGCAGAACGGGTAATCGTCAGCCAGTTGGTGCGTTCCCCCGGTATCTACTATGCGATTGACCATGATAAGATCGGCAAAAGGCTGTTTTCCTGTACGGTAATACCCAACCGTGGTGCGTGGCTGGAGTATGAGACAGATTCCAACGATATTTTTTATGTCCGTGTGGACAGGACAAGAAAGGTCCCGATTACAGTACTGATCCGTGCCCTGGGCGTGGGGACCAACGATGAAATCAGAGAGCTGTTCGGTGAGGAACCGAAGATCGAGGCCAGCTTTACAAAAGACGTTGCTGAGAATTATCAGGAAGGTCTTTTAGAGTTATACAAAAAAATCCGTCCGGGTGAGCCGCTTTCCGTAGAAAGTGCGGAAAGTCTGATCAATGCCATGTTTTTTGATCCCAGAAGGTATGATCTGGCCAAAGTGGGCCGGTATAAATTCAACAAAAAACTGGCGCTGAAAAACCGTATCCGCAGGCAGGTACTGGCAGAGGATGTGGTGGACACCACCACAGGCGAGATCCTGGCAGAAGCGGGTACCAGAGTATCCGCAGAGCTGGCGGATACGATTCAAAATGCGGCCATTCCCTATGTGTTTATCCAGACAGAGGAAAAAAATGTAAAGATCCTTTCCAATATGATGGTGGATATTACCAGCTTTGTAGACTGCAATCCCAGAGAGCTGGGCATTACCGAGCTGGTGTATTATCCGGTTCTGGCGCAGATATTGGAAGAGTATGGCGATCAGCCGGGCGAGCTGGCGGCGGCGATTAAGAGAAATGTGCATGAGCTGATTCCCAAGCATATTACCAAAGAGGACATTCTGGCCTCTATCAATTATAATATCCATCTGGAATACGGCATCGGCAATGATGATGATATCGATCATCTGGGCAACAGACGTATCCGTGCAGTGGGAGAACTTCTGCAGAATCAGTACAGGATCGGTCTGTCCAGACTGGAGCGGGTGGTACGGGAACGTATGACTACCCATGATGCGGAAGAAATTTCACCCCAGGTATTGATTAACATCAAGCCGGTACAGGCGGCGGTCAAAGAATTTTTCGGTTCTTCCCAGTTGTCTCAGTTTATGGATCAGAACAATCCGCTGGGTGAGCTGACTCATAAAAGACGTCTTTCCGCACTGGGACCGGGCGGTCTGTCCAGAGACAGGGCCGGGTTTGAGGTCCGTGACGTGCACTATTCCCACTATGGCAGGATGTGTCCTATCGAGACGCCGGAAGGTCCTAACATCGGTTTGATCAACTCTCTTGCAAGCTATGCAAGGATCAATGAATACGGTTTTGTGGAAGCGCCTTATCGGAAGATTGATAAGACCGATCCCAAAAATCCCCGTGTCACAGACGAAGTGGTCTATATGACGGCGGATGAAGAGGACAATTATCATGTGGCCCAGGCAAACGAAGCGCTGGATGAGAAGGGATACTTTGTCAGAAACAGCGTATCCGGCCGGTTCCACGAAGAGACACAGGAATATCCCAAGTCCATGTTTGATTATATGGATGTGTCGCCGAAAATGGTATTTTCAGTGGCGACGGCATTGATCCCTTTCCTGGAAAATGACGATGCCAACCGGGCGCTGATGGGCTCCAATATGCAGCGTCAGGCAGTGCCGCTGCTGCTGACAGAGGCGCCGGTGGTGGGTACGGGTATGGAACCCAAAGCTGCAGTGGACTCCGGTGTGTGCGTGGTGGCAAAGAAGCCAGGTACTGTGAGTTATGTGGCTTCCAATGAGATCCGTCTTGAATATGACGACGGAGAAAAGGAAACGATCCGTCTGACCAAGTTTTCCAGAAGCAACCAGTCCAACTGCTATAACCAGAAGCCTATTGTATTCAAAGGGGACCGGGTGGCCGCAGGCCAGGTGATTGCGGACGGCCCGTCCACTTCCGAGGGAGAACTTGCACTGGGCAAGAATCCGTTGATCGGATTTATGACCTGGGAAGGCTACAATTACGAGGATGCCGTGCTGCTCAGTGAAAAGCTGGTACGGGACGATGTATATACGTCGGTGCATATTGAAGAATATGAAGCGGAAGCACGGGATACGAAGCTGGGAGCCGAGGAAATCACCTGCGATGTACCGGGTGTGGGCGACGATGCGCTGAAAGACCTGGATGAAAGAGGGATTATCCGCATCGGTGCAGAAGTACGTGCGGGAGATATTCTGGTAGGCAAGGTAACGCCCAAGGGCGAGACAGAGCTGACCGCAGAGGAAAGACTGCTGCGCGCCATTTTCGGTGAGAAGGCCAGAGAAGTAAGAGACACATCATTGAAGGTGCCGCACGGAGAATATGGCATCGTAGTGGATGCCAAGGTGTTTACAAGAGAAAACGGCGACGAGCTGCCGCCGGGCGTAAACCAGGCAGTCCGTATCTATATTGCACAGAAGAGAAAGATTTCCGTAGGGGATAAGATGGCAGGACGTCACGGCAACAAAGGTGTGGTTTCCCGTGTGCTTCCGGTGGAGGATATGCCTTACCTGCCCAACGGCAGGCCGCTGGATATCGTTTTGAATCCTCTGGGTGTGCCGTCCCGAATGAACATTGGACAGGTACTGGAGATCCACCTGTCTCTGGCAGCCAAAGCGCTTGGATTTAATGTGGCAACGCCTGTATTCGACGGCGCCAATGAAATAGATATCATGGATACTCTGGATCTGGCCAATGATTATGTCAATCTGGAGTGGGAAGAGTTTGAAGCAAAGCATAAAGATACACTGCGGCCGGAAGTAATGGCATATTTATCGGAACACAGAGAGCACAGAGAGCTGTGGAAGGGTGTGCCGATCTCGCGTGACGGCAAGGTGCGGCTGCGCGACGGACGTACCGGGGAAGAGTTTGACAGTCCGGTTACCATCGGTCATATGCATTACCTGAAACTGCATCATCTGGTGGATGATAAGATCCATGCCCGTTCCACAGGCCCGTATGCACTGGTGACTCAGCAGCCTCTGGGCGGCAAGGCCCAGTTCGGCGGCCAGCGTTTCGGAGAGATGGAAGTGTGGGCGCTGGAAGCATACGGCGCGGCGTATACACTGCAGGAAATTCTGACAGTCAAGTCCGATGATGTGGTGGGACGTGTCAAGACCTATGAAGCCATCATCAAAGGCGACAATATACCGGCGCCCGGTATTCCGGAATCTTTCAAGGTGCTGTTGAAGGAGCTGCAGTCACTTGGTCTGGACGTAAAGGTATTGCGTGAGGATCAGACGGAAGTGGAGATCGTGGAAAGCATCGATTACGGCGAATCAGATTACCGTTATGAGATGGAAGGAGAACCCGGCGCCTATGACCGTGAAGAAAAGGGACTTGGCTCTATGGGCTATCAGAAGCAGGAGTTTGACGAGGACGGCGAACTGATCAGCGCAGAAGAGGAAGATGATGAGGCATTTGAAGACGACTTCGATGAGGAATATGAAGAGTCTCTGGATGAATAACCGTTGAAAATGTTTGGAAGGAGTGCCATACATGTCAGAAACAACAAACGAAATGTATCAACCTATGACATTTGATGCAATCAAGATCGGCCTGGCGTCGCCCGATAAGATTCTGGAATGGTCCCGCGGTGAAGTGCTGAAGCCGGAGACGATCAACTACAGAACTCTGAAACCGGAAAAAGACGGTCTGTATTGCGAGAGAATCTTCGGTCCCAGCAAGGACTGGGAATGTCACTGTGGAAAATATAAAAAAATCAGATACAAAGGTGTGATCTGCGACCGCTGCGGCGTGGAAGTAACCAAATCCAATGTCCGCAGAGAGCGTATGGGACACATCGCACTGGCGGCGCCCGTTTCCCATATCTGGTATTTCAAGGGGATCCCCAGCCGTATGGGTCTGATACTGGATCTGTCTCCGAGGGTGCTGGAAAAAGTGCTTTATTTTGCTTCCTATATCGTGCTGGATCCTGCAGGAACCGATCTGCAGCTCAGACAGGTGCTGACCGAGAAAGAGTATCAGGATGCAAGAGAAACCTGGGGCAGCAAATTCCGTGTGGGAATGGGGGCTGAGGCCATCAAAGAGCTGCTGCAGGCAATTGATCTGGAAGAGGATGCGCAGCAGTTAAAAGAAGCATTGAAGGATTCCACAGGACAGAAGCGGGCCAGGATCGTAAAGAGACTGGAAGTGGTGGAAGCATTCAGGGAATCCGGCAACAGACCGGAATGGATGATTATGGATGTGATCCCTGTGATTCCGCCGGATCTGCGTCCTATGGTACAGCTTGACGGCGGACGCTTTGCCACCTCTGATCTGAACGATTTATATAGAAGGATCATTAACAGAAACAATCGTCTGAAACGGCTGCTGGAGCTGGGAGCTCCTGATATTATTGTCAGAAATGAGAAAAGAATGCTGCAGGAAGCTGTGGATGCACTGATAGACAACGGCAGAAGAGGCCGTCCGGTAACCGGTCCCGGGAACCGGGCGCTGAAATCTCTGTCCGATATGCTGAAGGGAAAATCAGGCCGTTTCCGTCAGAACCTTCTGGGAAAACGTGTGGACTACTCAGGCCGTTCCGTTATCGTGGTAGGGCCGGAACTGAAAATTTATCAGTGTGGTCTGCCAAAGGAAATGGCGATTGAGCTGTTCAAACCTTTTGTGATGAAGGAGCTGGTGGCCAAAGGGATTTCCCAGAATATCAAGGCGGCCAAAAAACTGGTGGAGCGTCTGGACACACAGGTATGGGATGTGCTGGAAGAAGTGATCAAAGAACATCCGGTGATGCTGAACCGTGCGCCTACCCTGCACAGACTGGGCATTCAGGCATTCGAGCCGATTCTGGTGGAAGGTAAGGCTATTAAACTGCATCCTTTGGTATGTACGGCTTTTAACGCGGACTTTGACGGGGACCAAATGGCTGTCCATCTGCCGCTTTCTGTAGAAGCGCAGGCAGAGTGCCGGTTTTTGCTGCTGTCTCCGAATAACCTGCTGAAGCCTTCCGACGGCGGTCCGGTGGCGGTACCGTCTCAGGATATGGTGCTGGGTATCTATTATCTGACCCAGGAGAGACCGGGCGCTTTGGGAGAGGGCAAGTGTTTCAAAAGTGTCAATGAGGCGATCCTCGCCTATGAAAATAAAGTGATCACACTGCATACCAGGATCACGGCCAGAGTGAGCCGGAGAAATGCGGCGGGAGAGATCGTAACCGGCAATGTGGAATCCACATTGGGCCGTTTTATCTTCAATGAGATCCTGCCTCAGGATCTGGGATTTGTGGACAGAAGTGATCCGGCCAATTTCCTGAAGCTGGAAGTGGACTTCCATGTGGGGAAGAAGGGACTGAAACAGATTCTGGAAAAGGTCATCAATACGCATGGGGCTTCCCGGACAGCGGAAGTGCTGGATGACATCAAATCCACAGGCTATAAATATTCCACAAAAGCCGCCATGACCGTATCGATCTCTGATATGACTGTGCCGGAGCAGAAACAGCAGATGCTGCAGGATGCCCAGATGACTGTGGATAAGATTTCTCAGAATTTCAGAAGAGGCCTGATCACCGAGGAAGAACGCTACCGTGCAGTGGTGGAAACATGGAACGAAACAGATAAAGAGCTGACAGATGTGCTGCTGGCAGGTCTGGACAAATACAACAATATATTTATGATGGCGGATTCCGGCGCCCGCGGTTCCAATCAGCAGATCAAGCAGTTGGCGGGAATGCGCGGACTGATGGCAGATACCACAGGACGGACCATTGAGCTGCCGATCAAGTCAAATTTCCGGGAAGGCCTGGACGTACTGGAGTATTTTATGTCGGCACACGGCGCCCGGAAAGGATTGTCGGATACGGCGCTGCGTACCGCGGACTCCGGATATCTGACACGTCGTATGGTGGATGTGTCTCAGGAGCTGATCATCCGTGAGGTGGACTGCAGTGAGG
>VSOB01000066.1 GCA_009774625.1 Lachnospiraceae bacterium | reverse complement strand
ACCGACGGAAAGCATATCCTATTTCCGGCAGATTGGCGCTGATGTCAAGAGTTTTGCCGTCTGATAATACAAAATGCTGGGGTAAGACAGCGCACCATCTTTTATGGTTACGCTATCTTACCCCAGCAAATACAGCCCCGGCGTTTCAAAACAGTGTGCTATATCAGGAAAGCGGTTAAGATACGCCCCAATCTCACCAAGCAGATCCGCCCGGCCTGATGCCACAATATTGGTGCCATAGGAAACCAGCGTACAGATATGCGGCAGTTGCAGATAATGCCTGGCCCGATTGTCGGCAGATGATTCACAGACACGATTCTCCTTTGCCAAAAAATCCTCCGGTGCACAGCTACAGTCATATGCCGACTGCTGCAGCGCAATGTTCCATATTGTCTGATTGTCCATATTACTCCTTTTTTTGTATGATTTGTTTTACAAAGCCAATTCACATTGAGAAGGCGCTTCCAGACGTTCCACAGCCACAGCCACATTATTCGGGTCAATATCAATCCCGATATAATGTCTGTTAAGCCGCTTTGCTGCCAGACAGGTAGTTCCGGAACCCATAAAAGGATCCAGAATCACCTGCCCCTCAACAGTAACCAGAGATACTAAAAGTTCCATTAGCTTTAATGGTTTCTGTGCAACATGTTTCCCATGATCTTCTGAGGTAACATGCACTTTCATCATGTTGGAAAAAATCATCTGTTCCGATGTCTGCATATTGTACTTTTTCAAAGCAGCTTCATTCCAGGCCCCAACTTCATGTTCCAATACATTATCCGCTATCGTCCCTCCAGTTTTATATGGTTTTTGAAACCACAGAATCGGTTCAAAAAGCGGCCTTAAATTGGCTACACGCCATCCGAACCACTTTTGTCTGTTTATTTCGTCATTCCGGCGTTCATATATGCCGGACAGACGCTGTGCACGCTGCGGTGCCGCTTCCTTTTCCCATGACAGCATATCCTTAAAAGTAAACCCGGCTTCCTCCATTGCAATCATACACCTGTGTGCATACCGCCTGCCGGCAAAAATGAAGCAGCTTCATATGCGGTATTCTGATTATCATGCAATACATCCCAGTCATCACATCCGATGCCATAAGGGATATCTGAAATAATAGCATGAACAGAGTCACCTGAAAAATTTTTTAAAAGGTCAATAGAATTGCCTGAAATAAGTTTATCCATTATTTTTGTAAGCTCCTGATATAAGTGTCAATCTGTTTTATTTTTTTATGAATCTTTTTACTCTCTATCAATTCACTGATCGCTTGTTCCCTGGTATATTGTTCTATCTTCTTTTTTTCTTCTTCCCAATAACATTTTTCTAATTTACCGCGCCGAACCATTGTCGCCGCCTGCTCTTCCAATAAAGAAGCAAACTGACGCTCCTCTTTCTCAGTCAAATGCAACATCGCTTTGTCAAATTCCCTGATAAAACATTTTTTCATATCAGCACACAATACCTGATGAGAATACAATTTACTGAAATTCCATACTTCTGAGAAATTCAAATCCATAGTTTCTGTTATGTTATTTGCAATCAGAAAAACCAAATGTTCCCAACTAAACAGACAAACATTTTGCTCAATAGCCTGCGCATAAACCTGGCTTATTTTAGATGGATACTGAAAATAAGGGGCACATAATACCGCATACTCCGCATCTCTTCTCCATCCAGAAAGCGCCGTCACTTTAAAATCTTTTTGATTTTTAGCGGTTCTGCTCATCCTGAAAGACTTGGCATCAGCAACAAGTGTATACCCATGTATGTATGATTCTGCCAACACATCCGCCGAATCACTGCGCTTCTTTAATACAGTTGATTTCAGGCCAATTTCTTTAAAAGCACGGGCTAATACGGCATCCGACACCTTGGAAAACAGCTTTTCCTTTTTCGAATCATGGACAATGGCAACGGTAATGCCGATCAGTACCAGCAAAGATTCATTGATGATAAATGCCCTGCCAAATTCCAGCCTGGTCAGAAAGTGTGCCCCGTTCACAGCATTTACAGACAATGTGGCGCCCCAGCCGAGTATCTCGCATATGATAACCAGCAAAAATACAAAGATACCATAAGCAACCCATTCATTGTCCACATAGAAAAACACAGTCCAGGCCAGTACAATTGTAATCAGCAATGTAATCATACGGAACAAAGACAACTTTAAAGTCTCCCATTTTGTGGTGACAATGGTCAGAAGCGCAATCGTACCCGCTGAAATTTCATAATCCAGATGCAGAATATGCGCTGCATAAATGGCAATACTGCTTCCCAACGCAATCTTTGCTGCTTTCAGCACTCTTTTTTTACTCTGTATGATCTTTTTTTATCTCCCACAGCATCCCCCTTTCAGAAAAATATTCCGGGATTTATGGTTTTCCTCATATCGTTATATCCGGTAAAAAACAGTGTTTTTCCTCCGACCACTTAAAATCCATATCATCGAGATGCACATTCCACTGTGCACCGATCAGCATATCTGCCAGTTCTGTCAGACATTCTAACCACCAGCCTAAAATATTCATCCAAAGCTCTGTGTCAGCATCCGGCGGCAGCTTTGTAGCGCCGTCCAGAATGATATTTTCATCCTTCCCTTCTTCGGGCATGTCCCAATCATATATGCAAAAACCTTCATATAATTCCCCGAACGGATACTGCTCGTCATAGCGTTTTGCAATCTCATCGCAATTGTTTTGTTCCTGCAGTGTGATCGGGGTTGCCCTTCTTGCAGTATAATAAAGTGATACAGACATAGCGCACTCCTTTCCCTTGCTCCGGAATACCGATTGATATATTTGATTATAGAATAATTGTCTCCTGTTAACAAGGCGTATTTACAGGTTCCTTGTAACAGCCATGCAATGGGGAAGAGAAGAAAACTATAGAAAATACATCTGACAAAAAGTGATGCCTTCACAAAAGACATCACTTTTTTAATGATATAAAGGACATGATAAAGAAATACGTTTAAACTCCGGTTATTTCCGCGCTGACAGTGCAGAAGCAATATCTTCTTTCATATCCAGCACCGCCGCTCTGGCAGCATCCGCATAACCTGTTTCACCATAGGAAGCATATTTCTCCTGCTGATAAGCGGCGATGATGCCTCTGGAAGAATTGATGATGGCGCCAAGTCCGTCCTCATTGAAAAAATGCACCAGATCAGCGCCTTTTCCTCCCTGCGCCCCATAGCCCGGCACCAGGATATAAGCTCTGGGCATAATCCTGCGGAGCGTCCTGCCCATTTCCGGATAAGTCGCCCCTACCACAGCACCGATATCACTGTAAGCGCCTGTCCCCATACAGGACTCTCCCCACTTTGCCACCTGTTCTCCCACCAGCTCGTACAGCGGACGTCCGTCTGTAACCCGGTCCTGAAATTCCCCGCTGCTGGGATTGGAGGTTTTGACCAGGATAAAAAGCCCCCTGTCCTCCTCTTTGCACACCTGTATAAACGGATTGACTCCGTCTGAGCCAAGATACGGATTGACTGTGGCAAAATCCTCGTCAAATCCACGGTACTGCTTTGCGCCCACCTGTACCCTGCCCAGATGGCCTGCCGCATAAGCGGCCGAAGTGGAGCCGATGTCACCCCGTTTGATATCTCCGATCACCAGCAGCCCTTTTTCTTTGCAATACTGCACAGTCCTGTGAAATACTGTCAGCCCTTCGATACCGAACTGCTCATACATGGCGATCTGCGGCTTTACCGCAGGCACCAGGTCACATACCGCGTCCACGATTCCCTTGTTGTACTGCCAGATCGCTTCCCCGGCGCCCTGTAATGTCTCACCGAACTGCGCATATGCCTTCTGTCTGATATACTCCGGAACATAAGACAGCATCGGATCCAGTCCTACCACGATCGGCGCCCCTGTTTTTTCAATTCCTGAAATCAATTTTTCAATCATTGTATTCTCCTTTTTCCCGTATAGATTCTTATGTGAAAACTCTCTTTCATCACATATATGTGCCAATTCCCATACATGATTTATTCTGGCGACTGAAAAAGAATATAAAAACGGCAGAAATGCTTACACTCTGCCGTTTCCTGAATCTTTACAAATCGTCATTTACCAGTTTTATCGTTGATGTTTTGGCAGGGATTTTAAAATAAACCTTATAACCGCTGCCGCCTTCAGACATACCGGTTGCCACCGCCTGTACACTACCGGTGGGATCGCCGTCACTCTCTTCGCATTTGGCAACAAAAGTTACCTTGCTTCCGTCTCCCACGCCCTTATCCTTCAGCGTAAAGTACACATACAGACGCTCTTCACCGTCCACATTTTTGATCTCATAATCATCAATGGTAGCAGCCTCTCCCTGAGTACCTGTCATATAGCCATAATGTCTGACAGAATAGTCCCCCTCTGTCTCTCTCTGATAATAGACGGAATTTACAATGATATACTGGCAGGATCTGCTGTAACCGTCCAGCCATACCTTCACAACCGTATTCCCGGTTCCGATAGCCTTGATTTTCAACTGAAACGAACCGCTTTTCTGGTTGCTCAGCTCCACCTTCGCCACACTGGGATCATCCACTGCATATTTGACCACATATGCTTTGGATCCCTTCCACTCTTTTACGTCCACCTTCACTTTTGTGGATGAATCGTCATGGGTTACATTCACCACATTCTCAGACACTGTTATTCTGGGCTGGCTCCCCGCAGACGCCGTCAGACTGCAGGCGAACATAAGTCCTGCCACACAAGCCGTTAATATCAGTTTCCTCAAATTACATTTCATAGCTCCTCCTCCTGATTGCCCGCTGCGAAATCCCCGGATCCTCACCCGCAGCATCTGATCTGTTTTTCTATGTATCACAATAACAGACAAAAAAACCCCTGTCAATGTTTCCCATAAAAATCTGTTCCTGTCCTGAAAATATTAAGAAAATCTTTCGGGTTATACTTCCTCCTTATCTGGTCTTTAAAAATTCGTATTCCCGTTTGGCTCTCTCATCATCAGGATACAACTGCAGATAAGCCTTCATCAGCGCTGCCGCTTCCTCAAACCGCGCCAGCTTCTCACAGGCCGCTATTTCATTAAATTTCAGTGTCTGCATATAAGTGGTGTCCTCGCAGGCCAGTCCTGCCTCAAACGCCACAAGGGCCGCCTCATAATCTCCCATCTGCATCTTACAGATGCCCAACTGATTCTGGATCTGAGGGCTGTCCGGATAGCTGTTTAAAAAATCGGAATACACGCTGGATGCATAGTTAAAATCTCCCAGCGCCTCGTAAGTTCTGCCCAGAAACAGCACTGCTTCCGCAGTACCGGTGTTTCTTGCCTTTTCCAGGCAGTTCCTTGCATTGTCATAATCCTCCAGATAATAGTACAGTCTGCCCCTGTCGTAATCGGATATCTCATCGCCCCCTTCGGTAAGCGCCTTCTGCAGATATTCTGTACCTGCCTCCTTATATCCGTTTTTTTCCATACTTATGTAAATGTCCAGCAGACAGTCATAATCTTCCTTATCCAGTTCTATAGCCTTCCTGAAATCCGCATCCGCCCCGTCATAATCTTCCTTCTCCAGCTTCAGCGCACCCCGCAGGTAGTAAGCGTTTTTTTCATTCCGCCGCAGATCCAGAATCGCATCATACACCTGGATTGCCCTGTCTGTATCGCCGTTTTTATAATAAGCCACCGCCAGATAATAGTTGATGTCAAATTCCAGGCTTCCCACATGGCCATTACAAAATGAAAGGGATTTTTCCAGCGACTGTGCTGCCTCTTCATACCGGGTCAGCCCGATAAAGGCAATTCCCTGACCCCGATATAAAAGCTCACTGTCCTCCCCTTCCACAAGCGCCTTTTCAAAACAAACCAGGGCAGCTTCATAGTCAAGCTGGGCAATGGCTTCCATCCCCTGGTCTATATTTTCATGTTTTTTCCCTGCTTCACAGCCCGTCAGAAGCAATGCGGCACAGACTACAGACAACAGCATCCCGATTCGCAGACTCATATCCGATTCTTCTCTCCTTCGTTCACTCCAAATTATACGGAAAAGAGAAAAATCTGTCAATCATGGGACCATATGTTTCACATAAGCACCGTTTTCCTGTACAAACCCCATTTTTTTCAGGTAGGCGCTGTGCTGTCCTTCCTGTCCGGAAAAAACCAGCCTGCGGATGCCCTGTGCGGACAGCTTTTCATACAGATAGGTTCCTACGGAACAGTCTCTGTAGGCAGGCATGGAATAATCCAGTGTGATCTCCAATGTCCCTTCCTCCTGCATCTTTCCCAGCAACACTCCGGCAGGCGCAGCATCACAGCAGACGATGTATGCCGTATCGCCCATTTCATGCCCTGCATTCCATCCCGGAAAACAGGCGGTGATGTCCTCCCTGTAATGCTTTAAAATATAGTGCAGAAACGCGTCATCTGCTCCGCTGCTGATCAGATCATAATGATGTCCGGCCTTTCGAAGCCGCATCAGATAATACAGATTGACCCCGACCAGACACAGATTCATAAATGCCGTAGGATAGGAATGGATCAGTACGGCATATACGGTAAAAATCAGACTTCCCACAGAATTGATAACCCGCAGCTTTACCACCGACGACACGGAAAAAGATACCAGAACCAACAGGGAGCTTACATATCCCATCATTTCAATCAGTACTTGTGTATTCATCATTTCACCCAACTCAGTACCCCGAACCGGAGTCCGTATGTTTCATAATCTTAATCAGTCTGCTGGTTCCCAGGCGGTCTGCTCCCAGACGGATCATCTCTTCTGCATCCGCAAACGAAGCGATCCCGCCTGCAGCTTTTATTTTTACGCCTTCTCCCACATGAGCCTTCATCAGCGCCACATCTTCCGGCGTAGCGCCTGCCGTGGAAAATCCGGTGGAAGTTTTGATGTATTCCGCTCCTGCACTGGTTACAATCTCACACATCCGGATCTTTTCCTCTTCCGTCAGGAGGCAGGTTTCAATAATGACCTTCAGAATTTTTCCGTCGCAGGCCTCATGAAGTCTGCGGATCTCTTCCTCCACTTCCTCATACCGGCGATCCTTCACATGTCCTATATTGATCACCATATCGATCTCTTCCGCTCCGTTTGCAATCGCATCCCTGGCCTCAAAAATCTTGGTTTCTGTGGTGCTGTATCCATTGGGAAAGCCGATTACCGTGCAGACAGGCAGCCTGCCTGCCGTATACTCCGCCGCCTGTTTCACATACGACGCCGGAATACAGGCAGAAGCCGTGTGGTATTTGATCCCGTCATCCAGTATCTGACGAATCTCTTCCCAGGTCGCCGTCTGTGTCAGTAAAGTATGATCCACGTACTTTAATATCTCATTCTTATCCATTAGTTTCCCTCCTGTCAAATTATAAAAGCTGTTCCAAAACAGAGCTTCCGATCGTTCCCTCCGGCATGGAAAGTCCGAAATTCTCCGCAATCGTCGCACCGATCACAGCAAAAGTATCCTGATCCTCCAGCCTGCCGCAGCCCTTCATAGACGGAGACCAGGCGATAAACGGCACCTGTTCTCTCGTATGATCCGTTCCCGTATGGGTGGGATCATTGCCGTGGTCCGCCGTAATCAGCAGCAGATCCTCCTCTCCCAGAAGCGGCAGCAGTTCGCCCAGTTTTTCATCAAACCGCTCCAGTTCCTGTGCATATCCCTTTACATCCCGGCGATGTCCCCACAGTGCATCAAAATCCACCAGATTCACATAGCACAGTCCTGTAAAATCTCTTTTGGCAATCTCAATGGTCTGTTCCATACCATGCACGGAACTTTTGGATTTATTGGATTCTGTCAAACCCTCGCCATCAAAAATATCAAAAATCTTACCTACGGATATCACCGAAAGCCCTGCTTCTTTCAATATATTCAACGCCGTTCTTCCATAAGGCTTCAGTGCATAGTCATGGCGGTTGCTGGTCCGTTTAAATTCCCCTTTCTTCTTCCCCACATAGGGTCTGGCAATCACACGTCCCACCTTCCACTCATCCTTCATGGTAATTTCCCTGGCAATCTCGCAGCAGCGATACAGCTCTTCCAGGCCAAATGTTTCCTCATTGCCGCAGATCTGCAGTACCGAATCCGCCGATGTATATACGATCATATGACCGGTGGCAATCTCTTCTTCTGCCAGCTCCTCCAGTATTTCCGTACCGCTTGCGCTCTTATTTCCGATGATGGTACGCCCGGTCCTGGCAGACAACTCATCCAGAAGCTCTTTGGGAAACCCGGTTTCGGTAAACGTCCTGAAAGGCTTTGTAATATGCAGACCCATCATCTCCCAATGTCCCGTCATAGTATCCTTTCCGGTGCTCGCCTCCCGCAGCTTCATAAAGTATCCCAGCGGTTTCTCCACCGGAGGGACCTGTTTCAGACTGTGCAGATTGGCCATACCAAGCTTCTGCAGATTGGGAATGGCAAATGTTTCCACTGACTGAGAGATATGTCCCAGTGTATCTGTTCCTGCATCTCCATAGTCTGCTGCATCCGGCAGCGCTCCCACCCCCAGCGAATCAATTACAATCGTAAAAATACGTCGGTAATTTTTCATATAAACTCCTTTCCGTGGCAAAATCCTGCGGCTTTTTAAAGTCCGTCAAAAAATACTTTCTCTTTTCCTGCCTGTTAATATTGTATGCAACTTTTCAAACCCAAAAAAGGACACTTGTCCCTCTTAATATAATTCCACAAAAATTCTACTTTTTTCACAAGTATCCCTGTAACTTTTTATCTATTATTTACAAACTTTCTATTGTCATAAATAAAAAAGGACGGTATGACCTTCCATACCATCCTGACTCCCATATCTTTTATCGTGCTCTTCTTACCCGGAACATACTGGTAAGATTTTTCAAAAGCCCGGCCTGTGCGCTTAGCTCCTGGCTGGTGGCCGCACTTTCCTGTGCCGTAGCCGAATTGGTCTGTACCACGCCGGAAATCTGACTGATCTGCTCCTGTACCTGGGCCACGGAACTTGCCTGAATACGCGCCGCGTCAGCAATCCCATTGGTCATCTCCACCACTTCATTGGCGCCTGTTACCACCTCTTCCAGCCGGTCCGCTGTTTCGTTGGCAATCTCTGTCCCCTGTTTTACCGATGCGATAGAGCGTTCGATCAGTTCAGCCGTGGACTGGGATGCCTCAGAGCTTTTGCTTGCCAGATCCCGTACCTCTTCTGCCACTACGGCAAAGCCTTTTCCTGCCTCGCCCGCCCTGGCTGCCTCCACCGCTGCATTCAATGCCAGGATATTGGTCTGGAACGCAATGTTTTCAATGGTTTTAATGATTTTTTCTATTTCATTGGAATTGGCATTGATCTCCTGCATGGCGACAATCATTTCCTGCATCTTACGGTTGCTCTCCGTAATCTGCCCGCCCACGCTGCCGACCTTTTCCGTCACCTGCTGCGCATTCTCAGCCGTTTCCGATACATGCCCGGAAATCTCTTCGATGGTGCTTTCCAGTACTTCTATGGCGCTGGCCTGCTCCACCGCCCCCTGGCTTAAGTCCTGCGCACCCATAGCCATCTGTTCCGAACCATTGGATACATGGGCAGAACTTTCCACGATCTGCGACATGGTATCGTTAAGCTGATCCAATATTCCGTTCAGAGAGGACTCAATGGAGGCAAAATCCCCCACATAGTTCTGCTTTGTATGTACTGTCAGATTGCCTTCGGAGATCGCCGCCAGTATATTCGAAATCTCTCCTATATACCCTCTCAGACGCAGGATGGTATATTCAAAAATTTCTGCCAGATACCCGATTTCATCATTGGAATGGATATTCGCAGACATATTCCGCCCGTCCCGCAGTCCCAGATTGCCTTCTTCCATCGTCTGTGCCAGTCCTGTCAGACTTTTCAGCGGCCGGGAAATAGAATGTCTGATAAACATAGACAGAATCAAAATACTCACGACCACCAGAATCACTCCTGCTCCGCAGGCCAATGCTACCGTCAGATTGATCTGCCTGGAAGCCTCTTCCATCGAAATGCCTGCAAAAATCAAACCATTGATCTGACCGTTGCTATCCCTGGTGGGCACATAAGAGCAAAGATGCTCCGTCCCAAGTATTTCAGCCTTTCCCACATATGTCTGTCCCTGCTCCAGCACGATCTTCGACAGCTCCGGCGACAGCGTGGTTCCCACAACCCGCTCTCCATTCTGCTGAATGGTCGTATAAGTCCGTACATCCCCCTGAAAAATCGTAAACTCACATCGCATCTGCTCTTTCAACATATCCAGAAGCCGGGTCTGATCTTCTGTCCCATGCCCTTCTGATAACTGATAAGCCAGCATATTGGTGCCATTGACACAACGGTCCTCCAGCATCTTCATCGTAAGACTGTAAAACATAAATACACAGACAGCCACTACCGAGACAATACTGACTCCCAGCAGGCAAATCACCAAAGCGCTGACCTTACTCCCAAGATGCCTGATTTTTCTTTTTGTTCCCTGATTCATTTTCCTACACCTCATATCATTAGAATACATTATGGCATATCATATGCCTATACATCCATATTATAAAGTCTCCCGGAAAAAAGCAACAACAATTTATCCCAAAAACAGGAACCGCTACCTGCCCTGCTCTTCATAATACTGTCAGCCAAATCCCGGAAAATTTTTGCAAGATATGCGTCGTCTGACAGCGAAACATCCGTATAAAACAAATCTGCATTGCTTAAAAAAATTTCCCTGGCCTCTTCGTCTATCGCAGTATCCGCCTCACTTCCGGTATAAAGATAAGTAATATACTCTGGCTCGGCATATTCCATAAATACAAAGATTATATGCCCCTCGTCCCGGTACAGAGAATCATATAGCGTCAGCAGACAGCTTTGCGCCTCTCCCCATATCTCTTATCTCCTTTTTCGTTTTCCCGTATTTCCCTGCCTTTACACTGCCGGATCATGGTCAGTACTTTTCCGGATAATCCGTACCCGTCTCTCCCTGCATCCGCCGTATATAACCTTCCGGCTCCTGTTTCATCTTCAGAAGCGTATCAAAAGCCAGCAGCAGCATCTGGTCCCCATTGCCGCTCATGCCCGGATCCCGCCGGTCCAGCGCCGCTTTAAAATGATCGATCTGCCACACCATGACATCGATAACCGTATATCCCTTCACCGATGCCCGGCAGGCAAATGTTCCATGTTCCATATAATAGTAAAATTCTTCCAGAATATCCGCTTCCCCTGCAAGCGCTTCCCAGAATTCTGTCAGAAACGCCTCATCTTTTTGCGCATGTTTACACAAAGACTCTGCGAACTGACGGGCCTGTGCCAGTCTTTCCATCCCCGCACCCTCCTTTTTCTATGGTTTACATATTTTGCAGGGATCGTCATACCCCGCCCGGACCGCATCCTGCCTTGTATCAAAAGTCACCCGGTTTTCCTCTTTGGGAAGTTTGCTGCAGGTAGAACGATGCAGCTTCCCATTGTTTTTGTTCCCGATATAGGCTTCCTTTGAGGCGCCGGCCCTTTCTTTTTCCGGTTCTGCCGCCTTCTGTCCGCTCCCGCCGCCCGTCTGCCCAAGCGTAGCGGATCCGGTCCGCTCCCCGCTCTGCCACGTTTCAGAAGGCGCACAGTTCCAGGTGATGCGGATCCCGTCAGACTCTGCTATGATGCTTCCCTGTTCATCAGTACGGAATACTTTCACATGCATGGAACGCAGACTGTTCAATACCTCTGCATGGGGATGTCCATAAGAATTGCCTTCCGCACAACTGATGACTGCAAACTCAGGACAAACCGCCTTTAAAAACTCTGTACCGGAAGCTGTGTCACTGCCGTGATGCCCCACCTTATAGACATCGGCCTTCACACTGCGCCCTGCCTCCAGAATATCTCCTTCCGCCTCTTTTTCCGCATCTGCGGTAAATAAAAAACTGTTGTCTCCATTCTGAAACAGCAGCGCAATCGAAGAATTATTAGGATCCTCATAGCTGCCGCACGGCGCCAGAATGGTAAATTTTGCAGTCCCCAGCGCATAGCTCCTTCCCGGTGACGGTGTACTCCATTTCAGTTTCTGATCTGAAAGCGCCGCTATAACTTCCTGGTAGGTCTTGTTTTCTTTTTCATAATCGGCCATAAATACCCTGCCAATGGGAAATTTGGTGATAATGACATCGGCGCCTCCGATATGATCCGCATCCGGATGGGTCAGTATCAGATAATCCAACGACTTTACCCCCTGCTTTTTCAGATAAAGCTGTACTGCCGTACCACGGTTATTGTCTCCCGCATCAATCAGCATGGCATGCGTGCCGCACTGAATCAATGTGGCATCTCCCTGTCCTACATCAATAAAATGCACCCTGGCTGTGGAAACCTCCGATGCTTCTTTCGTCACAGGCGCCGCTTCTGCTTTTAGCGTACTGTCAGGCCCCGCTCCCGCAGTCCCCGGCAGTCCCGTCTTTCCTGATCCTGCCAGAAGCAGAACAGCAGCAAATACCCCCAGCAGTCCTGTCCATATTTTCTTTTTCATTGCTGTCTCCGATTATCCCAGCAGTTCCTGGTAAGCTGCTTCCCGAAATCCTGCCAAAACCCCGTTTTCTGCAATCAGCAGCGGCCTTTTTACCAGCATACCGTCTGCGGCCAGCAATGCCAGCGCATCCTCTTCTGACAAATGCGGCAGTTTATCCTTCAGATTCATGGATTTATACACCATCCCGCTGGTATTGAAAAACCGTTTCAGCTCCAGCCCGCTTTTCTCATACCACGTTTTCAGCTCTGCCGCGTTCGGACGATCCTCCTTAATGTCTCTTGTCTCATATACAATGTTATGTTCATCCAGCCATTTTTTTGCCTTCTGGCAGGTACTGCACCTGGGATACCATAAAAACAATACGCTCATCCTGTTACTTCCTTTCTCTTTTGTTTCAATCGTCTGTGACTGTCATCTGTTGTCTGCTTTGTCTTATATCTTCTGTGCCCTGAGCCGGTCAGCCAGCGCACGCTGCTCTCTCTCCGCCTCATCCTCCGCTTCATCCAGAACGATATGATGGGCCCGGCCCCTGCCTGTTTTCCCGTCAATGGTCACAAAGATAACCGCTCCTTCCATATAAACTGTCGGTAAGAGCGCATCTTCCGCCCTGACCATCACGGTAAAGCTGCTGGTCCCCACAGCCGCTACCCTGGCCAGAAAACGGACTATCGTCCCCTTTTGCACAGGTTTTTGAAACGACATATTCTGCAGATTCCTGCAGACGATCCCCTCACTTGTGCCACAGGCACAGCCGGCCGCCACAAATGCCGCTTCAATCAGCCAGCCGGCTGCCCGTGCCGCAAATAAAGTACCATGATGATTCAGATCTTCTCCCTTGACCAGACGGGAGGTTTCATACTGCTGCATACCCTGTCTCCTTTTTTATCAAACCGATTCATTCCATGTCACTCCCGGCGCGGCAGGCCCCTGATTCTGGCAGGATAAAATGCGATAGACCAGTTTCACGTCCGGAATATTCTCCAGGACAGGATCCATTTGCCCTGACCGACCGCATGCATCCGCAAAGATACCATTGCCCCAAAAGTACCGGCCCTGTCCCCGGCCATACCGGTCAAAAACAATCGTCCCGGAGCCGTCTCTGTCCACTGTCACATGTATCTGGGGAAGATGGGCCCTGTCCAGAAATGTCACCCGTTTTCCCTGAAACTGCAGCACTCTCTGGTCAGTTATGGCATAAAACGTCCGCTTCTTTCGGTACTCTTGCCAGAAAAAGCGTCCGACCATCATATAAAGGCCCACCGCGACAAACGGAATCCCCCACAGCGCAAAAAAAAGATTGCCCGTCAAAAGCACCATCAGCTCCCAGAATATGGCAAAACCGCCCCACATAATACTGAATGGAATCATAAAAATATCATGTTTACAGAAAATTTTCCCCTGCATCGGCCTGCCTCTCCACAGCACCGACTCCCCTGCCAAAAGACAGGTATTCAGCCACCCATACTCCTGATTCATTCCACGATACCTCCTTCCTACTCTCGTTCAATCGTTTTGATGTATTTTATGTATGTTTCAATCTCCACGCCCTGTTCAAAGACAAAATACGCGGTAAGCGCACAGCCTTCTGTACAAATGGCACAGGAAATCATACTGTATCCATCCTCTGTTATACTTTTACCCGCGCAGACGGTAAATCCTTCCGGATAGTATCCGGAAAAATCTTCCAGCCTCTCCACTCCCCGCTGCGCAAAAGCCTGCAGAAAGAAAGAGGAAATCGTTTCTGCATCCGCCAGTTCCCCGGTTTCCGCATTTCCCCAGTTCCATGTGGAAATATATATGGTTACGGCTTCTCCCGCCTCAAATATGATCTGTATGGGCTGCTGATTTTTGTCCAATGAAAATTTCCACTCTTGCGGAAACCGGACATACCAGCCATCCATATTATAATTTGTATATGTTGTATCCATTTTCGTTTCCTCTCTTCTGTCACCAGACTACTGACTGCCCTGTCCTTTCTGATAGTTTCATGCTACCATAAACCTTCTGTTTTTACAATCAGGAGAACTTCCTATGCAGGGAGAAGCACACATAAAATCAAAAAATCGACTTCCTTTTCACAAAAGAAATCGATTTCTGATCATAGCGCGGCCTGTACTGATATGTTTCAGGCAGTCTGACTTTCATTCATCTTTGCCAGCTTGGCCGCCTGATCGGCTGCGATACAGGCATCAATAATCTCCTGAATATCGCCGTTCAGGATTTTATCCAGTTTATACAGTGTCAGATTAATCCTGTGGTCTGTCACACGTCCCTGGGGGAAATTATAGGTCCTTATCTTTTCGGAACGGTCCCCGGTCCCGATCTGACTCCTCCTGGCCTCGGCCTCTGCATCATGTGCTTTCTGGCACTCTATATCATACAGTTTGGCCCGCAGCAGGGCATACGCCTTGGCTTTGTTCTGAAGCTGAGATTTTTCTGTCTGGCTGTATACTACAATGCCTGTGGGATAATGGGTCAGCCGCACAGCCGAATCCGTTGTGTTGACGCACTGACCGCCGTTGCCGGAGGCACGCATCACATCAATACGGATATCCTTTTCATCAATCTGTACATCCACTTCCTCGGCCTCCGGCATAACTGCCACGGTAATGGTGGACGTATGGATCCGTCCTCCCGATTCCGTTTCCGGCACACGCTGTACCCGATGGACACCGCTTTCATACTTCATAACAGAATAAGCGCCTGTCCCTGTAATCATAAAGGTCACGCTCTTCATGCCGCCGATACCGATTTCCTCCGCCTCCACAGTTTCCACCTTCCAGCGTCTGCCCTCGGCATAATGTACATACATACGATAAATCTCTGCCGCAAAAAGGGCGGCCTCATCCCCGCCTGCCCCTGCACGGATTTCCACCACCACATTTTTCTCATCATTGGGATCTGCGGGCAGCAGCAGGATCTTCAGCTTCTGCTCCAGCTCTGACGTCCTCTTTTTTGCCTCCGACAGCTCTTCCTTGAGCATATCCCGCATCTCTTCTTCATTTTCTTCTTCCAGCATGGCAAGCGAATCCTCTATGTCCTGCCTGCATTTTTTATATTCTCTGTAAGCCTCGACGATGGGGGTCAGGCTGCTCTGCTCCTTCATCAGCTTACGAAAACGTTCCTGATGATTCGCCACATCAGGCTCGTTCAGTTCATTCATAATCTCTTCAAATCTGCTGATCAGATCTTCCAGTTTATCAAACATCGCTTTCCCTCCGTGTTTTCAGGCAATCAACATGAAAGCACGCTTCATGCTCTCTCCATTGTCCCAAATGAACGCCGCTTCCGGTTTATGATACAAAGAAGCATTTCACCACTCTGTCATTTCCCGCATAATCTTTGATCAGCTCCACATCCGCATATCCCGCATCCCGGAAGATGCCCATAACCTCCTGTCCCTGATCGTAACCAATTTCCAGAAATACCGGAGCACCCCGGTACAGAAAGGGCTTTGCCTCCCTGCTGATCCGCCTGTAAAAATGCAGACCGTCCGCTCTTCCGTCAAGCGCCTCCTGGGGTTCATGCAGGCGCACCTCTGCCGACAGAGAAGGAATCACAGCAGAAGGGATATAAGGAGGATTGGACACCAGCATATCAAATTTCACCCCTGCGTCCAGTCCCGCACACAGATCGCATTCCCGAAAATCAGCATCCACAGAAAGCAGCCGGGCATTCCTGCGGGCCACCTCCAGCGCCTTTCCTGAGCAGTCCACACCCACACCTTTACAGTCATTGGAATACCGCAGCAGGCTCAGCAAAATACAGCCGCTTCCGGTACACAGATCCAGAATGGACATGCCGTCATGCAGCTCCCGCATAGCCTCTTCCACAAGGATTTCCGTATCCTGCCTGGGAATCAGCACATTTTCATTGACCATGAAAGTCAATCCCATAAACTCCTGTGTCCCCGTCATATACTGCAGGGGCATATGCGCCGCCCTCTTTTCCAGTAAGGTCCGGTACATGGCTTCCGGCTCCGGCGCCA
>VSOB01000065.1 GCA_009774625.1 Lachnospiraceae bacterium | reverse complement strand
AAGAATGAGTATGTGGCTACGGTAACAGAAGCAGAATACCAGACCATGCAGACCCACAGCTTTCTTGATAAAGTCTATGGCGGGAATGTGAAAAATTTAGTGTCAACCTTGTTGCGGCAGGATATTCTTTCGGCAGACGAATTGAAAGAGATCGAAATCTTTTGGAGAAAAGAAAATGAATGAATATATAAAAATATTATTGTCACTGTCTGTTTCCGGCGCACTGTTATTACTTCTCATTTTGGGATTGAAGCCGCTTTATAAAAACAGATTCAGCAAGCGTTGGCAGTATTATATCTGGATACTCGTTGCGCTGCGTTTTCTGCTTCCCTTTACTCCCGATACTACGATTGTCGGGAGCCTGTTTGAACAGTTCGATACAGCGGCAATAACGAATGAAATCCCTGCAGGCCCCCATGTACCCGTTCCAGTAGGTACGGGCAACAGCAAAGCAGAGCCGAGACAGACAAACCGGGCTATGACTGCCGCTGCCATGCGCGAGCCATTTCACAAATATATCTGTCTGGTTTTTATCTGGCCGGCACTGGCACTGGTACTATTTGTCCGTAAGGTAACAGTTTATCAGGGATTTATCCAATACATCAAAGCTGGCAATATAGAGGTATCGGATATAAAAATCCTGAATCTGTTATCTGATTGCGAAGAAAAACTGAATATCAAAACAAGGGTAGAATTATCCTATAATTCATTGATTGCTTCCCCTGTCATGATTGGATTTTTCCGGCCAGGAATTGTTTTGCCTGTACGCAAATTGAACGATAAAGAATTGTCTTTTATTTTTGCGCATGAACTGGTTCACTACAAACAGAGGGATATGTTTTACAAATGGCTGATACAGATTGTTATGTGTGTCCATTGGTTCAATCCTTTTGTATATCTGCTGGAAAAGGAAGTGAATAAATCCTGCGAATTGTCATGTGATGAAAAAGTCATATCCTTACTTGACAATAACGCAAGGCGTGAGTATGGAGACACGCTGATTTCTTTTTTGAAGTCAGACAATCTCTGCAAAAGTTCTTTGGCTTCTGTTACTTTATCAGAGGGAGCAGAACAATTAAAAGAAAGGTTAGGTGCTATTATGAATTTTAAGAAAAAGGACAAATCCAACATTATTTTTACAAGCGTATTGACACTGTTTCTTGTTGTAAGCGCTATCATTATCGGTGTCCATACAACAGGCCCCGGCGCGGCAAATGCTCATGCAGCCCCTCTCTCTAATACACAGTCAGACATAGAGGGGAAACCTTCATTGACATTAGATGTCAGCAGTTGTGCAGTAAATGTGCTGCCTGCAGCAGATGACAAAATTTCTGCTGAATACAACAGCAGCATTTATGATGTGAAAATTGATGAATCAGACGACAGCCGAACGGTATCTGTTTCCTGCAAAACAAGCACGAATACAAATGAGGAAACCATAAAACTTTATATCCCGGATATTGATTATGGGGAAGTGAGCTTGAGCGCGGACAGTGCCCATTTAACCTGTGATTTTATTAAGTCTGGTAATATTGCGGGCAACTTCAATATGGCTTCTGTCTTTTTGACTTTGCCGGAGGGATTTCATGGTTCCTTGAACGTAGTGGCAAACAGCGGATATTTTCAGTTGGTTTCCAAAGATGATTATAAAAATACCACTACTGCCATTACCGACGATGGAGATTGGGGTGAACTATATGCGCCTGAAAATTTCACAGAAAGCAACGGAAACTATACGTTTACAAATGGCACAGGAAATAATGTTATCAATGTGACAAGAAAAGGCTCCGGGGTAATGGGAATTTATACTTCGGATTATGCGGATATTTTTAACATGGAGGCATTGGACGGATTTTCCCCGTCCGGGTGGGGATATTTGGGGTCTGATTTTGGGTCTGATACATGGCAGGGCACACCCTGGTAAGATAAAGGAGCGAACTATCATAATGCCGTGAAAATTTAATGCTTCCTGAACAATAGCAAGTATCCTTGACCAAATATTGACTTTTGACTGTTATGCTGACACAGATTGGAGGTGTTGGAATGGCCTATAAAATACTGATTGTTGATGATGAAACAATGCTGACAGAGCTTCTTGCCGACCATTTGCAGGACCGGGGCTATATAGTTACCACTGCCAACAGCAGCGATGAAGCCCTGGCAAAACTGAATACAAAGCCGAATCTCATTCTTCTGGACATTAATATGCCGGGGATGGATGGGCTGGAACTGTGCAAAGTCATTCGAAACCATATCGTCTGCCCCATCCTGTTCCTGACAGCCCGGATCACCGACCAGGATAAGGTCAACGGCTTACGGGCCGGAGGGGATGATTATATCACCAAGCCATTCAGCCTGCTGGAATTTACGGCCCGCATTGAAGCGCATCTGCGCCGGGATGAGCGGGGCAAATGCCCGCCGGAGGTTGTGACCTCCCAGGGACTGATTATCAACCTCTCTGACAGAAAAGTATTCTGGAATGAACAGGAGCTTACTTTTTCCAGGAGAGAATTTGACATCATCGAATTTCTTTCTTCTAACCCAAATCAGGTTTTCGACAAAGAACGCATCTACGAGGCGGTATGGGGCTACGACGCGGAGGGCGACAGCAATGTGATAAAAGAGCATATCCGCAAAATCCGTGCAAAGCTCATACAGGCCAGCGGAAAGGAATACATTGAAACAGTCTGGGGGATGGGCTACCGATGGAAAAAGTAAAAAGGCAATCACTGAAACGCTCCTTTATGAGGGCTGTGGCAATGACTATGCTGATCGTGTTCCTGTGCAGCGCCCTTACGATTTACATTTGCTACCGGCTCCAAAAGCACATTCTCCCCGATTCCGATGAGGTCTGGCTGACACAGCAGACTACAGCGCCGGACGGTACGGTTACTGAGGCCAGGCAAAGATATTACCTTGACCGGCCTTCGCCGTTCGCCCGGCTGGAAGTGGACGGTCAGGAACATGATGAGATACAGGAACAGACGAGCTACATTATAGAAAGCATCGAATCCAGCTATTCCATGCTTTCGCCGCGGGAAAAAGCGGCCTACCGCGCTTCGCAAATATGTATGGCGCTGCTACCGCTCTCGTTTGCTGTGATTGGAATTTCCCTGTGCGCATGGTGGTTTTATCACAAAATACTGGAGCCGCCGATCGCAGTCCTTATGGATGCCACCGCACACATTCAAGACCGGGACCTGAATTTTCAAATAGGCTTTGACGGTCAGGATGAGTTGGGTCAGCTCTGTACCGCATTTGAGAAAATGCGGCAGACCCTATATGAAAATAACCGTCAGCTATGGAGTATGCTGGAAGAGCGCCGCGCATTGCAGGCATCCGTGGCTCATGATCTGCGCAATCCCATCGCTATCATTATGGGCTATGTGGAATATTTACAGGAGAACAGCAAGAGCGGAACCCTGACGGACGAAAAATTGGAAAAAGCGCTTTCCAATCTCGGCATTACCGCCAGGCGTATGGGACGCTATACGGATACCATGCGTGATCTGGGCGCGATTGAGGAAACAGAAGTCCGCCGCACCGGGGCGGCGCTTCCTGATTTTTTACAGCGCATGGCTGATTCCTTATCGGTACTGTTCCAGAACACCGGGGTGCGCTTTTCCTGCAGCTTCCATGTGCCGGAGGGCAAAGCTGTTTTTGACGGAGAACTGCTGTACCGCGTTCTGGAAAATCTGATCTCCAATGCTCTGCGTTTTGCAGGCCAGCGAATCGAGCTCGCCTTTTGCCTGGAGCATGGAATCCTGTCGGCCACTGTGACAGACGATGGACCGGGGTTCTCCGAAAAATTGCTGCAAAAGAAAACGGTTCTGCTCTATTCGGAAGATCCCTCCGGCAAGCACCTTGGCCTGGGGCTGGCGGTGAGCCGGGTGCTGTGCCAGAAGCATGGCGGTACGATAGAACTATCAAACAGGCTGCCCCACGGGGCCTGCGTAAAAGCCTCCATTTCAATAAAAGAAATCGAAAATGACAGGAGTACCTGAAAATGATCGAAACAGAGAGCCTTATCCTCGATAAAGCAAAGTTTTCGGACTGGAAAGAAATGTACTACAATGTCTGGTCACACCCGGAAAGTGCGAAATATATGGCCTGGGATATTACGACAAGTGAAGAAGCCGCTAAAATAAGAATCGTGAAAACCATTGCGTTTCAGAAAGAGCATGACACATATCTGGTGTATGAAAAATCAACCGGTAAGGCAATTGGGTTTGCCGGCGTGGAAAAACTCGAACCTTACATATATCAGGAAGCAGGGATATGTTTGGGGCCGAATTATGTGAAAAAGGGGTTGGGTAAGCAGATTCTTCAGGGTTTGATTCAATATTGTAAAGAAGAATTTGGCGCAAAAGAGTTTGTTTATTCAACAAGAGCGGAAAACAGAGCTTCTGATTTATTGGCGAAGTCATTTGGCTTTTCGATGATTTCTTCGACAGCTAAAACAGACGGCAAAGACGGACATCCTTATACCCTCTTACAATATAGTCTGAAACTATAATTTCTAACTTTATCGCTCTGCCCCACAGCCGCTTTCAGCATGATGTATGTGAGTGTTAACGGCAGGCGCAAGGAGCCGTCTGTCCCTGAAAGCATCGCCTGACGAAAAAACAAATCTGCAGAATGCTACAATTGAGAGAAGCACTTGTGCCATCATGACTGCAATATTGACTTTTACACTGGGCAGTGCTATATTCAGCAAAAAGGAGAGCGTATAAAATGAGAAAGATTTTGAGATGGGCGGTGTTATTGACCACACTGCTGACCCTTACAGGCTGCGCCGGGAAGGAATCGGCGCAGCCCAAGTGGGAAGAACCCCTTTATCGCACGGTGGTCTACAACAGCGGGGAAGATGAAAGCAACGAAACATATCTGGAGATCGCGCAACGCAGCCAGAAACTGCTGGCTGCGCTGGAGGAAAAAGCTGGGGCATTTGTCATGGACGCATACAATTATCAGACCGTTGATGATAAGGGTACTCCCCTATATACCATGAACAATCCGGAAGTTCCAATCGAGATTGCTCCCAACGGGATGTCTGTGCGGGTGAGCCGGGAATATTTCAAATGGAATCCCATTGAGACAGCAGATGGTTCTGAGCTGGCAGTGCAGATCGTTCAGGATGATTTGACACTGAATCTGCTTGTGCCGGAACAGTACCGTGATTTGGAGCAGGAAATACTGGCTGCCTGGAGGGAATACTTCTATTTTGAAAAGGTGGAGGCCGGGAACTATTATAATGAAACAGAACAGATGGACATCTCAGAAGATCAACTGACGATAAACATCATTTATGTGAAAGACGGGCAGCGGTACTTTACCTATCGGAGTGACTGTGCATCTTCTGACGGAAGCTGGATTACCGATCCGCTGGTGCAGATTTATACCGGAAACATCCATTGCAGCTATGCTCATAGCTTTCTGACCCAGTGGACATATATCCCATCAGAATCAGGTTCTCCGGAAAAGGCTTACGAAGAAATCTCCCCTTATATTTTGGAATGCGGCGCGCAGGAGAGCTTGAAGGAATTGCGTCCTCTGCGGAATAAATAAGCCGGAACAGTGTTTTCCGAGAACAGAACAGCTCCTTAAAAATAAATTTCATATAGACATACTCCCGCCAGTAGAATACTGCGCCAAAAGATTGTTCACAAAATGCCGTCCGGAAATTGGGCGGTATTTCGCATTTCTTGACAAAATTTTGACCTTTGGCCGTTATGATTAATCCATCAAAGCAAAGGAGGCTATTTTATAAAAACGATTGATCGTTGTTTCCCTGATATGCGTTACGTTTATCCGGGACAGTTTAATACCTTCTATTGTGCAGCTGTTGCTCAGGGCAGAACATCCACTCCCTTTTTTAAGAGCAATTCAATTTTTAATGTATAAGGAGAACTGAAAATGAAAAAAGCACTCTGTATCACATTGGCGCTACTCTTTACCCTGGCATTACCCGCCTGCAGCAAAGCGGATTCGCCTGATCCTGCGGTTTCGGCAAGCGCCCCGTCCAGCATACCTGCGGCCTTTGTTCCTTCTTCTGACAGTCAGCGGGAACAGTCCCCCTCACAGGGAGGCACATTTGCAAACTGTACCTTCAATCCCACTCTGTTTGGCGGCAAGCTCCGGAGCTGTGCCTACGCCGGAAATGGAACGCTCCTTGTGCAGGCGGACAAGCTGTATCTCTATGATACCACAACCTCCTCGGTGCTGGCCACTGCGGAAACGCCCCTGCGTGATTTTGATGTTCAGATAATTGACCGGGGCTATATCCTGTCCGGCATGGGAGATGATGGTATGATGGTATACATATATGACGATTCACTCTCTCTGCACAGGGAAATTTCGGTAGATGAGCTTTTGGCGGATGATTTTACAGTCAGCGAAACCGGCGTAGCAGCCTCCACCGATGGAAAAAAGCTGGCTATCGCTGCCATGCGCGGACTCTATCTCTATGATCTGGAAAGCGGAAAGCTGACTGCCCTCCTTGATCTGACCAGAAATGCGGGGACATCCAATATTGGGGTTTCAATGCTGTATGGGCTTGCGTTTGTCCAGGGCAACAGCCAGCTTGCATTCTATGGCGGCGGTACCTCCATTCCCGCAGTAAACGGCGAGGACAACTTTTCCATCTATGGAAGCATTGCCGTGGATGGCAGCAATCTGAAACTCACGAAATCGTCCGCCTATGACATCGAAGAAATGCAGAGCCGGGCCGGCCGGTTGTTTTGCCCGCAGATCTTTACCAAAAATAATGGAACGCTCCTTTGGATTGACCGGGCAACAGGCAAAGTAAATACACTTTCCTTCGCAACCGGTGAGGAGGGCAAAGATGGTGTGTACAGCTCAGAATGGGGAAAATATGTTGCGACCGCTGTTTTGGCCGGAAACCTGACGATTCGTATTTATGATGTAGATTCCGGCAAGCTGATTGCCACCAAAGTCATTGAGAATGCCAACGCCGCATACTTCAACCGCATCCCCAGGATTTACCTTTTAGACGATGCAAAGACCGCCGTGATACTTCTCGGAGGCGGCATCAACGAAATTGATACGCTGGTATCCACATTTGAGTTTGGAGAATCCTGATGTATCAAAACAGTATCATGACCACCCTTCACACGGGTGGTCATGATGATTTCTCCATATCCGGATGCCGCGCGATTACTCTCCTGTCACCAGGATCTCCTTCGCCCGCTCCAACTGATTGTCATATCCTTCTTCAATATACTTCTCATAATCCATTTCCAGCTCTTCATCCGGTTCGATGCCGATGCCGTGGATGTTGTTCCCATTGGGGGTATAATATTTACTGGTGGTCAGTTTTACGGCAGAGCCATCCGACATGGCCAGATATTTCTGCACAATGCCTTTTCCAAAGGTAGTGGTCCCCAGCAGCTTTCCTTTTCCGTAATCCTTGATCGCGCCTGCCAGCACCTCTGATGCGCTGGCGCTGCCTTCGTTGACCAGCACCACCATCGGCACAGTCAGCTCGTTTTCTCCGTCGCAGTTATAGTCCTGGCGTTTGCCTGCTTTGTCCTCTGTATACACCACCAGTCCCTTAGGCAACAGCTTTCTGGCCACATCAATGACCGCTGCCAGATTGCCGCCCGGATTGTCCCGCAGATCCAGAATCAGCCCCAGCATGCCGGAACCTTTTGCCGTCGCCAATGCATCTGTAAACTGATCCACTGTAACCTTGTCAAATTCCGTGATCCTGATATATGCGATGTGATCCTCCAGCATTTCATAAGATACGGTCTGCTTGGGCACTTCCCTACGCTCCACTTCCACCTCTCTTGTATCGGCTTCCCCTTCCCGCATAATGGTCAGCACCACTTTCGTGCCTTCTTCCCCTTTGATCAGGCCAACCACATCTTCCAGACTCATATCTTTGGTATACTGGCCATCCACCCGCATAATCAGATCCCCTTCCTGCAGTCCGCTCTCCTGTGCAGGACTGTCCTGAAAGATCTCTCCCAGACGGGCAAAGCCCAGCTCTGTATCCAGACGCACATAAGCGCCTATCCCATAATAAACGCCATCCAGCTTTTCCTGCTGCTCCTGCATCTCTTCTGCAGAGTAATACGCAGAATAAGGATCGTCCAGAGAATTAACCAGCCCCTGGTAGATACCGTTTTCCATCGTCTTACTGTCAACCATGTCCAGCGCATAGTTCTCTTCGATGATTTCTTCTATCAGTTGCAGCTTCTGCATCGTTTTTGCACTGACCACCTCTACGGCAGCCTCATCACTTTCCGTCCCCTTATTATGCTGCTTCCAGGCAGTTACCGCTTCCCGGCCCGCATAGGTGGCTGATACAATCAGCACTGCCAGCAGCAGCCCGGCTATCAGTCCATTTACAAATTTTCTCTTATCTGACATGTTCTCCATTCCTGTCAATTCCTCTAAAATGATTTTATTCCCTAAGACGATAGATAATTCCACGGACTTACATAACTTCCGTTCAACCGCACGCTGAAATGCAGGTGCGGCCCTGTGGAACGTCCCGTGGAACCAACTGCCGCTATCTGGTCCCCTCTTGCCACATGCGCCCCTTTCGACACATACAGAGCCGACGCATGCATATAAATCGTATACAGACCATCCCCATGATCTATCATAATATAATTGCCCATGCTGTTGTTATAAGCCGCCGCCACCACTTCCCCGTCATAGGCCGCCAGAATCGGTGAGCCGCTGGGCGCTGCCATGTCCACCCCATTGTGAAACTGCTGTACTCCCAATGTGGGGTGAATCCGGTTTCCATAATCATCGGAAATCCTTGTATAGGACGGAGCCGGCCATTTAAACTTCCCACCGTCATATTTGGGCCTGTTGGCTTCTTCCAGTTGCTTTTTTTCCGCCTCCACTGCCTGTTCCAATGCGGCGATGGCCGCATTCCGCGCGGCGATCTCCGCTTCATACTCCCGTACCAACTGGGACTTATTGTTGATGTCTGCGTCATAGGCTTTGATTTCCTGCTCCTTTGACGCAATCAGCGCATTGAGCGCTTCCTGTTCTTCCTCCACAGCCTCCTTCGCCGCATCCAGCACCAGTTTTTCAGCTTCCAGCTCCTCCCGGAATCTGTCCACCTGTTCCCGGACCTCCTGGTATTCTTCCAGTTTCTGTCTGTCGTATGCGGCGATTTTTTCTATAAATTCTGTCCGGCTCAGGATATCCCCGAAATGATCGGATGTAAAGAGCAGTTCCAGATAAAAGGTCTGTCCCCGCTCATACATAAACCGTATTCTCAGCTTCATGGAAGCATACTGCTCTTCCTCCGCCGCGATAGCTTCCTCCAGTGCCTTTTCTGTTTCTACAATCTCATCTTCTTTCTGAGAGATCAGCTCCTTCAGCTCATTGATCTTTGCCTCGATCTCACTCAGATTTGCATCCAGCCTGGCCACATAGTCTTTCAGGTTCTTTTTGGCGCTTTCCAGCTCTGCCACCAGTTTTTTTACATCTGTCAGTCCTGACTGAAGCGCCTTTTTCTGCTGCTCCGCTTCTCCTATGGCACTCTGTTTTTCTTTGATGCTGTTTTGTATTTTATCTGTTTTAGAATCCGCTGTGCTGGTAAAAGAGGGCGCGGCCGTACCCGCCAACAGAAAAACCGACATTAAACATGCTATAATGTTTCGTCCCTTCTTCATGCCCTGCCCTCAATCATACCTTCAGATGCTTTCTGACCGTTACGATACTGCCCAGAAATCCGATTCCCACACCGATTCCCACAGATACCGGCATCAGCACGGAAAATACTTCCTCCACCGGCAGAAAATTCAAAAGCCCCGACAAAATCTGGAACCGCTCATTGATATAGACGATCACATTTGTGTAGATATAATAGACCGATACCAGCGGTACCACAGAACCCAGCAGTCCGATCAGAATCCCTTCTATCACAAAAGGCGACCGGACAAAAAAATCGGTTGCTCCGATGTATTTCATGATGTTGATTTCCTCTTTTCTGACAGAAATCCCGATTGTAACCGTATTGCTGATCAAAAAGATGGAAACCGCCAGCAGGATCACGATAATGCCCAGAGAAACATAGCCGATCAACACATTGATACCGCCCAGTGCATTGGCTGTGATCTCTGAACGATTCACCTGCCGCACACCGTCCACAGACTCCAGATAGGTGACAAGCGCACTCTGCATGGAAACATCACTGAGATAAATCTCATAATTGGCGGAATCCTCCAGAGGGTTTTCGGTAAATCCATCCGCATACTCGCCCAGATATTCCACACTGAACTCTTCCCATACTTCTTCTGCCGATTTGAACTTTACCTCCCTGACTTCCACCCGCTTGGAAATCAGATCACCGATTTCCCGGATCTGTTCGTCGCTGATACCCTCGTCAAAAAATACCGTAACGCTTACGCCCTCTTCCGCAGTCCGCACCACATGCTGAAAATTGGTCAGAATGGCATAAAACAAACCGAATAAAAACAGGCAGGCGGATATGGTCGCAATGGATGCAAGGGAAAACCATTTGTTCCGCAGTATATTAACAAAGCCCTGTCTGATCGTATAAAAAAGTGTACTAATCCTCATCGATATAACCGCCTTTTTCTTCGTCGCTTACAATGACACCCTTTTTCATCGTAACGACCCTTTTCTTCATGGCATTTACAATCTCTCTGTTGTGTGTCACCACCAGGACCGTCGTCCCATTCTGGTTGATCTCCTCCAGAAGTTTCATGATCTCCCAGGAATTTTTGGGGTCCAGATTACCTGTCGGCTCGTCTGCCAGCAGGATAGACGGCTTATTGATCAGCGCCCTTGCCAGAGCCACCCGCTGCTGCTCGCCGCCGGAAAGCTGTTTGGGCTTCGCCTTATATTTTCCGGCCAGTCCCACAATAGAGAGGATCGCCGGTACATTTTTCCGGATCTCCCTGGTGGGCACCTGTATGATACGCTGTGCAAATGCTACATTTTCATATACATTGCGATCCTTCAAAAGACGGAAATCCTGGAATACAATTCCCAGATTACGTCTGAATTTGGGGATCTTGCGGTGTTTCAGACGCACCACATCCTCTCCGTTTACCCATACTCCGCCGGATGTGGGCGTCAGTTCCCGGAGCAACAGCTTAATCAGTGTGGACTTGCCGGAACCGCTGTCCCCCACCACAAACACAAACTCACCCTTCCGGATCCGTATACTGACGCCATTCAATGCCGGCGCTCCTGTGGAATAGGATTTGCTTACATTATCCAGTACGATAATATCTCTTGATTCGGAAGACCCTCTTCTTACACGTTTCTTACCTGCCAACTTTTTCTCTCCTGTATGTGCGTACTCTTAAAAATCAAAAGTTTCCATGTACTTCATGTATTTGACTACCATCAGTGCAATTTTGAACGTAATCGCATCCTCAAAAATCCGCAAGTCCAGCCCTGTGCTCTTCTGCAGCTTGTCCAGGCGGTATACCAGTGTATTTCTGTGGATAAAAAGCTGTCTGGAGGTTTCGGACACATTGAGACTGTTCTCAAAAAACTTATTGATGGTGGTCAATGTCTCTTCATCAAACTCATCCGGATTCCTGCCGTCAAATATCTCCTTGATGAACATTTTGCAGAGCGGTATCGGAAGCTGATAGATCAGACGGCCGATACCCAGCTCGCTGTATGCAATAATATTTTTTTCACTGAAAAAAATCTTCCCCACATCCAGCGCCATTTTGGCTTCCTTGTAAGACCGGCTGACTTCCTTGATCTCCCCTATGATTGTACCATAGGCAATATGTACATTTCCAATACCTTCTTTTTCCAAACAGTTTACAATCTCCACTGCCTTTTTGTCAATTTCCGGATTGCCGTCTCCATCGGCAATCTCTTTTACCACGATCACATTGTTCTCGTCCACCGCGGTCACAAAGTCTTTTCCTGCGTTTTCCTTCAGATTCCGGATGATTTCCAGCGCATTGCTGTCCTTTCCGTTTTCCGCTTCCACCACAATCACCACTCTTTTTACATCCGTGGGAATATGCAGTTTTTTGGAACGGCTGTAAATATCCACCAGCAGCAGATTGTCCAGAAGCAGATTTTTGATAAAGTTATCCTTGTCAAAACGCTCCTTGTAGGCTGTCAGAAGGTTCTGGATCTGAAAAGCCACCATCTTGCCTACCATGTACAGATCTTCCCCTGCGCCGCCGGCCACCAGTATATATTCAAGCTGCTGCTCGTCATATATCTTAAAAAACTGACAGCCCTGGATTTCCTGGCTGTCTGCCGGAGAACCTGCAAATTCCAGCGCCGACTTCTCAAATTCACTCATATTGTCCGATGTGGAAGCTGCCGTCTTGCCGTCCGTATCAATGACACTGAACTCCACACGGGATATCGCTTTCAACCCTTCGATCGTATTTTGTAAAATTTGATTCGATATCATTTCCCCACTCCTTCTCTTCCCGGAACACAATAGACAGTCCACTTTCCCACTTTCCATTGCCATAAATTATGCATTCTGCATAACCTGCCATCTGCAGCCATCCGGAAATTTTTTTCAGATTCTCTTGATCTCTGTTTCATTTTAATATATATCTACAAATAAATCTACAGGGAATCTTCTATTTTTTATGCATTTTTTACGTTTTCTCCAGATTTTCCCTCCATTCTCATTCGGCAACCTGCACAACAGAAAATGTACAAAAAGACGGAACTCTAATTTTCCGTCTTTTCCTGATTCTCATATTGATGCACTTTTCTTTGAAACAGCTTTCTCTGCAGCTTTCTGACAAACAGATGCTGCTTTTTGCCTCCCTCTCCGGATACCGGCCTGTCTTTGGGAAGCCCCACCCACAGATCGGCGTTGATTCTGCTTTTGTTGTGGAAAACAAATGCCGACTGCAAAGGATAGGCTGACAATGTCAGAACCACATTCGGCACTTTGTCATTGATATCGTTGATCACCGCATCCGCTTTTACATCCACACCCTCTTCCTGCAGAATATACTTTCCTGCAATCTGTACCTGACCATCCTCCAGATCGGATTCCAGTATCTGCATGGACTCCTGGGTATCGGCAATCAGGTAAACGGTCCGTCTCTCCCGCGCAATCCGCCGCATCAGTTCATTCAGAAAACTGTTGTTTTCGATTTCCTTCAGCCGGCTTCTGGCAGTGATCCCCGCAGCTCGGAGGATATCCGCATCGCAGTACTCCACCACATCCGTGGACTCCAGCCATTCTTTCTGCGCTGCATCCTCTCCTGCCTGCATCAGCGTTTTCGTGGACACAAACCCCACTGTCCCCAACGCTCCATGCCCCAGATAGGAGTCTATCATACGCATCTTTTCCCGCAATGTATAATCCTGCAGGTTCAGTCCCAATAGATTGATTTCTCTCATACCATTATTTTATATAAAATCACATCCGCCACCATATAGGCAATACTCAGAACAATTGCCACCACAAGAGGTATTGTAATTATTTTTCCTTTTTTTTCACGACGGGTTGTCCAGATTCGTAACAGACGTTCTGTGCGCCCCTCATTTCTGGCAATCCATACCAGTACACAGACCGCAATCGAAGTCATGACCGCAGCCATAATCAGTGACATTCCCAGGCCATACAGCAGAGAATCCATATCTGTCCAGCCCTCCGGCAGCCCGGCTGCTTCCTCACTCAGAAGCATTTCTCTGGACAGATACATAATACAGACACTGTATCCGTTAAATATCACATGATAAATAACAGACGCCCAGATACTGCCTGTCGCCTCTACCAGCAGCACCAGTATCATACCGATTACAAACGCGTAGGCCGCCTGATTGAAATTCATATGCCCTATTGCAAAAATCATTGCAGAGCAGACTGTCGCCTGCAGAATCGTTCCCGAATTTCGGTATCCTCTGTAGGCAATTCCCCGATAAACCACTTCCTCACATATCGGAGCACTGACAGCCATAAAGAAAAAAGCAAGCAGAAAAGGGATTTCCAATATCTGCCCACTGATTTCCATCACTGCATTCTCCACAAAGAACATGGAAAATGTATTGATGACTGTGGTAAGGGGCATTGTCAAAAAAGTAAACAGCACAATCATGCCAACAGTAGACCACTTGATTTTGTGAAATCCGATCGCCTCTGTAAAACTCTCGCCGGAAAAAGCAAGAAATAAAAGGGCGGGCACAAGAATCATCATACTGCTGACAATAAAATTGGCAATGATGCCCAATGTAAATACATAACGAAAAACAACCATTAATACTACAATAAGAAAATGCAGTAGAATGGTTGTTAAAAAGAACCAATTTACTTTTTTGCTGTTCATTCCTTACGCCTAGCTTTCCATCATAAAGTTAACTAATTTAGTGATATCTTCCGGTTCGTAAGCAAGGATCTCCAGCTCGGAAATCGTTCCGTCAGAAAAGATATTGGCCATAGAAACATACTGAGACAATTTGGATTTCAGATTCAGTCTGTCTCCTTCTCCTGTTACCAGCTCTACTTTACCGATACAGGAATCAATTACTTTAAAGAACTTATCAATGTCTTTGATATTCTGTACTTTCATAATTCTCCTCTCCTTTCTCTATATTCCAGATTATACATAAAATTCCGAAAAATGCAAGCCTATTATTGTTTTTTTAGAAATGCATCAGTTTTTTTTCATATTTGTGATTTTACAATGCTTTTTTCCGTGATGTTGATTTTTCCTGTTTTCAGCAAATGCCCTACCGCACGTTTAAATTCATTTTTACTCATCTGCATCTCTCTGCGTATGATCTCCGGACTCGCCTTGTCATTGAAGGGTAGTGCGCCCCCAAAACGCTCAATGGCCTCCATCACCCGTTCCGCGTCGGTGCCGATCTGCAGATATGCTTTTTCCCGGATGCTCAGATTCAGCCTGCCGTCCTCTTTTACTTCTGTGATCCTTGCCCTGATCCGTTCTCCGATCCGGACTTCCCCATACAGCTCCTTTTGGGGAATCAGTGCAGAATATCGATTGTCCACCGCCACAAAGGCCCCGAACTCTCTGCTGATCTCATATACGGTACCCTCCACCCGGTCATCCTTCTGATAAGGGCTGTGCGCATCCAGATAAGCATACACATTCATGGTGGCACATAACCGGCTGCTCTTATCGATGTACAGAGCCACCAGACACGTCTGTCCTTCCTGTACCTTTGCCGTCTGTTCCCGGAACGGCAGCAGCAGATCCTTTTCCAGTCCCCAGTCCAGAAAGGCACCTACAGTCCCCACCTGCACCACTTTCAGTTCTCCCACCTGATGCAATGTCAGCATCGGCATACGTGTGGTGGCAATCAGCCGGTCTTTGGAATCTTTATATAGAAAGACTTCTATTTTGTCTCCTGTTTTTGCCCCTTCCGGCACCTGTTTCCCCGGCAGCAGCACCCTTTCCTGCTCCGCACTTTGCGTACTTTCTGCCAGATATACGCCAAATTCCACTCTTTTCACTATGGTAAGTGTCTGTTTTTCTCCCAATCGAATCATGCTTTCTCCTTATTTTATGCCCTGCATGTAAACTCTATGACTGCATAAGGCTCTTCTTTTTCATTGCACAGTGATATGATGTAACAATTGTCTGATCCGGCCACATTGGGCAGGATCAAATCTCCTAAAAGAGCCTGTTTTCTGTATTCTGCCCGCATCTGACAGACTTCCTCTGCCTCCGGTACATAGCAGGCCGCCATTTTCACGTACCAGGCATTGTTGACATGATGATTGCTGTCCAGATGATACCGCATCACGGGAAACCCCTCCCGCCACTCTCCTGATACTGCCCTCTCTATCTTTCTGGGGGCATATACCATCGGCAGCTTTTCCGACAGCACATATTTGCTGACCATTTCCTCTGTGGCCCGCACAGGCTTTTTCGTTTCCATATCCAGAAGCGTCCATATGGCATTGGCATACGCCATACGCTTACCGTCCGCCCTGTCCATCGTATAATTACGGTATCCGAAAAATCCCTTAAATCCGTGGGGAAATGTACTGATACAAATTTCATCGCACAGCCTGGGATACTCCTCCACTACGATCTGCCAGGACGACAGCACCCATGCCAGATGGCTTTCCTGCAGATACTTTACGCCCAGCCCCAGTTCTTCGGACTGAAATGTACCGCAGTCCTGAAAATAGTCTGTTATCGCCGGGAGTGTCAAAAGCTCTCTGCTGTCCGTTTCGCTGTACCGCACTCTGCTTTGAAATGTATACACCTGTTATGCCTCCGCTCTTTTCGATCTCATCCTTCTTCCGATTTCCTTTACTGATTGTACCAGCATACCATAAACATAAAAAGATTGCCATTCCTTTATTTGATAATAAGATACGCCATATAGCAGGAAAGAATCTTGCGGGCAGGAATTGCCGCCTGCAGCATACTTCCAGATCGCCGCAGCCCAATCAATATTTTTATAACATAGAAACTCCTTCCATATTACTTATCCCAGTCGCCGCCACCCGTAAAACGGGTGGCTCGGGACGCTGGCTGTAAGCCCCTGCTGCCAGACAGCGTCTCAAGG
>VSOB01000064.1 GCA_009774625.1 Lachnospiraceae bacterium | reverse complement strand
TCGGCATCTTCCTGATGGAGGTTACCACTGCCGACAAAGGGTTCTGTGGGATGTTCCTTAAAGCGGGACATCCATGTCTAGAGGGTATTTACATTAATGCCCAGTTCCCTTGCGACCTGTGCTGCAGGTATTCCCGACTGAACACGCTTACCTCTGTTGGATAGATTATACCATTCGTTCTACATGTCTATCAAATGGGGTATGAGGCAAAAGGCCGGTGTAGATGAATATGTAATAAAGCTCCTTGTCGGCCACAAGATCACTGACATAACGGAAAGTACCTATACAAAACGAGATATTGAATGGCTGAGAACCGAATTAGAAAAGATACCGTAACCCTTGTGGCTACGGTTTTTTCACTCTCTATTTGTCCAGATTTTTGTTACCTACGCCTTGTTACCTACCCGTTACCTACTTACCCATTCTCTCCCATTTTCACAACATTTGAAACCAGTTCCTATATTTTCATTCTGAGCATAAAAAAGTACCGTAACCCTTGAGATTACGGTACTTTTAAGCTTTATGGCATTTCACTTTATAAGATATTCTTAAAACTTCCCAGCCTCAGCCGCTTCCTCGATCAAGACAGCCACTGCAACGGTTGCACCAACCATCGGGTTGTTGCCCATACCGATCAGGCCCATCATCTCAACATGCGCCGGTACGGAAGAAGAACCTGCGAACTGTGCATCGGAATGCATACGTCCTAATGTATCCGTAAAACCATAGGAAGCAGGACCTGCTGCCATATTATCGGGATGCAGGGTACGTCCTGTACCACCGCCGGATGCTACAGAGAAGTATTTCTTGCCGGCTTCTGTTCTCTCTTTCTTATAGGTACCGGCTACCGGATGCTGGAATCTGGTAGGATTGGTGGAATTACCGGTAATGGATACATCCACATTTTCCTTCCACATGATTGCAACACCTTCCGGAACGGAGTTTGCACCATAGCAGTTTACCTTTGCACGAAGTCCTTCTGAATAAGGAGTTCTGCTGATTTCCTTTACCTCATTGGTATAAGGATCATACTCTGTCTCCACAAAAGTAAAACCGTTGATACGGGAAATAATCAAAGCCGCATCCTTTCCGAGTCCGTTTAAGATCACACGAAGGGGTTTCTTACGTACCTTATTGGCTTTCTCAGCAATACCGATTGCACCCTCAGCAGCCGCAAAGGACTCATGACCAGCCAGAAAAGCAAAACAGTCTGTCTCTTCTTCCAGAAGCATCTTACCAAGATTGCCGTGTCCCAAGCCTACCTTACGGGTATCTGCTACAGAACCGGGAATACAGAAAGCCTGCAGTCCTTCTCCGATGGCAGCAGCAGCGTCAGCAGCTTTTCTGCAGCCTTTCTTAATTGCAATCGCTGCGCCTACTGTATAAGCCCAGCATGCATTTTCAAAGCAGATGGGCTGGATCTTCTTCACCTGCTCATATACGTCAAGTCCGGCATCTTTTGTGATTTTCTCAGCTTCTTCAATGGAAGAGATGCCATAGCCGTTTAATACACCATTGATTTTATCAATACGTCTCTCATATGATTCAAATAATGCCATTGTATTGTCCTCCTCCTATTATTCTACTCTGGGATCGATAATCTTCACAGCATCGTCCACGCGTCCGTACTGGCCGCATGCCTTCTCATAAGCTGTATTCGGGTCATCACCCTTCTTGATGAAATCTGTCATCTTACCAAGGCTTACAAACTTGTAACCGATAATCTGATCGTCTTTGTCAAGAGCAATACCTGTTACATATCCTTCTGCCATCTCAAGATAACGAGGACCTTTCTTTAATGTACCGTACATCGTACCAACCTGACTTCTCAGCCCCTTGCCCAAGTCCTCAAGGCCTGCGCCTACCGGGAGTCCATCCTCAGAAAAGGCAGACTGGGTACGTCCATAAACAATCTGTAAAAACAGCTCTCTCATAGCCGTATTAATCGCATCACATACAAGGTCTGTATTCAGAGCTTCCATAACAGTCAGTCCGGGCAGAATCTCGGATGCCATCGCTGCAGAATGCGTCATACCTGAACAGCCGATTGTTTCCACCAGCGCTTCCTGGATAATTCCTTCCTTTACATTCAGTGTCAATTTGCAGGCACCCTGCTGGGGAGCACACCAGCCCACACCATGCGTCAAACCGGAAATGTCTTCAACTTTTTTTGCCTGAACCCATTTAGCTTCTTCCGGGATTGGAGCACAGCCATGATGAACGCCCTGTGCCACACAAGTCATTTCTTCCACTTCTTTTGAATAAATCATGTGAAAACTCCTTTCAATATGTAGATTGTTATTTTTAACAAAGCGGCGCAACCCTTATACGCCGCTCTGCCGCAATCGTTTGTACTATTTTCTCATATTTATACAAAAAAATCCAGTGCTTTTGATGATAATTCTCAAAATTATGAAAGTATCATCCTGTCGTTGGCAAACTCGCCGCCGCTGGCTTCCTCAAACTTGGCAAGCAAGTCCGATACATGAAGCTGCTTCTTTTCTTCCCCCGACACATCATAGATAATCCGTCCCTCATGCATCATAATCAGCCGGTTGCCCAGACGAATGGCATCTTTCATATTGTGTGTTACCATCAAAGCAGTCAGATTATTTTCCACGATAATCATTTCCGTCAGATCCAGCACCGTCCGGGCTGTCTTGGGATCCAGAGCCGCCGTATGCTCATCCAGCAAAAGCAGCTTTGGCTCTATCAGGGTGGCCATCAAAAGGGTCAGCGCCTGACGCTGCCCGCCGGACAAAAGCCCCACTTTGGAACTCATCCTGGTTTCCAGTCCCAGATTCAGAATCTTCAGTTTTTCTTCATACAATGCTCTCTCTTTTTTCGTCACACCCCAACGCAGTGTACGTTTTTTCCCCCGCCTGTATGCCAGGGCCAGATTTTCCTCGATTTCCATACCGGCTGCCGTTCCCCGCATAGGATCCTGAAACACCCTGCCGATGTATTTGGCACGGCGATGCTCCGGCTGTCTGGAAATATTGACACCGTCTATCTCAATGCGTCCATTGTCGATAGGATACACACCTGCTATCATATTGAGCAGTGTGGACTTGCCCGCACCGTTTCCTCCGATCACAGTGACAAACTCTCCCGGATTCAGATGCAGATTCAGGCCGCAAAGCGCCTTCTTTTCGTTGATCGTCCCTTTGTTAAATGTCTTATATACATGATTTACTGTCAGCATGTGGGGTCCTCCTCAGAATATGATTTCCAGATTCTCCATTTCCCTACGGCCACCGGAATACAAAGCGCCAGCGCCACAATCACGGCAGAAAGCAGTTTCATATCATTGGCGTCCATACCCATCTGCAGTACGACCGCCCGGATCAGAAAATAAACCACACAGCCGGTCACAGCACTTGACAGCTTGCTGCCGAAGGCCTTCAGCTTTCCCATCAGCACTTCACCGATGACAATGGCGGCAAGACCGATGACAATAGCGCCGGTTCCCATACCGATGTCCGCATATTTCTGACTCTGGCAGACCAGACCGCCGGAAAGCCCCACCAGGCCATTGCTGATGGTCAATGCCAACAGCTTACTGATCTTTGTATTGACTCCCAGTGCCCGGATCATATCCTCATTGTTTCCGGTGGCACGCAGAGCACTGCCGAACTCTGTTCCGAACAGCCAGTACAAAAATACGATAATCAACACCGCAATCAGAATACCGATCACAAGAGAAACCGCTGACTGCTTCACTCCCAGCAAATCCACAATCCTGGAAAAAATCGTATCCACCTTCAAAAGAGGGATATTGCTTTTTCCCATAATCCGCAGATTCACGGACCACAGACCAATCTGGGTCAGAATACCAGCCAGAATCGCCGGAATATCAAACAGGGTGTGCAGCAGCCCGGTCACTGCCCCTGCTGCCATACCCGCTATTGTTGCAATCACAAGCGCAAGCAAAGGGTCCATCCCCTTTTCCACCACCAGGATAGCACAGACACATCCGCCCAGGGCAAAGCTCCCATCCACTGTCAGATCCGCAATATCCAATATTTTGTACGTGATATAAACACCCAGCACCATGATTCCCCACAATACCCCCTGAGAAACGGCGCCCTGCATCGCAAGTAAAACTCCATTCATTTCTTCATCCTCCGTCACAGCTTCATACAAAGTTTATTGTACCGATTTGCACCTGTGAATGCAAGTGTTTTCCGATTCTGTCCAAAGGTGAAAAAAGCAGCAAATCCTTTCAGATTCACTGCTCTCTTCGTCAGGTCAATCCGGTTACTCCAGTACGGACAAATCCACACCCAGTATATCCGCGGTCTCCTGATTTGTTTTCAGAGTACACTTGTCTGCGCTCAGGTAGCCGATGGGCATCTGGGAAATATCCGCCCCATTTACAAGGATATCCACAGCCTGCTCTCCGGCCATATAACCTAACTGATAATAATCAATGCCATAAGTGGCAAGTCCGCCTGCGTCCACCATGCCTTCTTCCCCGCAGATAGTAGGCAGTCCGTTATCATTGGCCACCATTGTTACCGTTGCCATACCTGCCGCAATGGTATTGTCTGTAGGCGCATAGATCACATCCACCTTTCCTACCATAGATTCCACAACCTGCTGAATCTCATTGGAACTGGATACAGTAAAGACTTCCGATTCAAGCCCTGCCTCTGCACATGCCGCTTTGGCAAGCTCTGCCTGAAATTCTGAATTAGACTCAGCGGAACAATAGAGAATCCCTACTTTTTTTGCATCCGGAAGCAACTGGGTCAACAGTTCCATCTGCTCTTTTACCGGCGTCAGATCCGAAGTGCCGGACACATTGTTGCCGGGCGCCTCATTGGAATCTACCAGACCTGCATCCGCCGGATCCGTAACTGCCGTTACCAGAATCGGTATCTCACTTGTCGCACCGGCCACTGCCTGTGCTGCAGGAGTTGCAATGGCAAGTATCAGATCATTGCCGTCATTTACCAACTTTTCTGCAATCGTCTGGCAGGCAGACTGGTCGTTCTGTGCGTTCTGCTGATCAATTGTATAATTGATACCTGCATCGTTCAGCGCTGCCACAAACCCTTCATTTGCCGCGTCCAGCGCCGCATGCTCTGTCAATTGGATCACACCGATCTTGTAAGAGTCTCCGCTGGCTGCTGCTTCACCTGCCGCTTCTGTTTCCTGTGCATTTTCTGTTTCTCCTGCACTGGCATCGGCAGCGTTCTGTGTTTCCCCGCTCTGCTGTCCCTCTGCGGCAGCTCCACATCCGGTCACCATACCGATCATCATAGCTGTCGCAAGGGTCAATGCTACTGCTTTTTTCATAAACCTCTTCTCCTCACCGTTTCTGCATCGACACTTTAACGCGTCAACGCGACTATCAAACTACGTTGATAACTATACTCCATTTTACCCTTTCCGTCAAGAGGTTTATTTCCTATGTAACAAACCGGAACCTGCCGCCAAACATCTTATGGCACCGGTTCCGGTCTGCACTCATATTTATTTTTTTATCCGTTCATATTTCCGATAAAATATTCCGAAATATCCATACTGTTCAAAACACAGGTAGCGCTGTTTCCGTCATTTTGCATCCAGGAGCCATGTACCTTCAACCAACTGCGCAGGGAAGAACTGAACCATTCCTCCGACCACTTTGCATGAGGATCGTTTCTGTCCAGCTTTTTCATAATACAGTTGTCACAGGGCTTGTCCTGTCGGGCGTAGGTCCGGTAACAGTAATCTCCGATCTGTAGATTCGGTAATGCGTTTAACAGCTTCCGGTTGGCAAAACAAAGCTCATAGGTATCATAATCCACTGCCATCACATAACTGTCAAAGTCGTCCAACAGCCGGGCATCCTGCAAAGTGGCCTGACCGCTCTCTTTTCTTGCATTTTTCAGCACATAAATCTGAATCAACTGGAGAATACGCTTCAGTTCTTTTTCCTCTTCCGTGTTCAGATGCCATTCCCGTCCGGTACATTCTCCCATCAGAAACGCACCTTTGATCTCTCCTTTCATCATCACAGGCTGAATCAGAAGAGTATGTATCGTATTGCGAAGCATATAGGAGGCCAGTTCTTCCGGTACCTCATCATAATTATGAATGACCTGAAAGCCTTCCAGCAAATCCACTCTTTTCAGGAAGGAAATCCATTGATGTGTTTCATCAATCACATCCTGTTCCTCTCTTGGCTCATAGCCCGGATTGAAATACCGGAGTTCCAGTCCCCTTTTTCCGTCCTTCCCTTCCATAGACAGACACGCTTTCTGAAATCCGAAATGCCGGATCACCATCTTCAGCATCGCCCTTGTCAGATTTTCGTTCTGTCTTTCTTCATTGATAATCCGCTCCAGCAGACTTTCCAGATTTTCCTCCGTGTCCGCTGCTTCCAGCAGCTTCTGCTGCCTTTCGTTTTCCGCAGCCTCTCTCTTTAAAATACCGGAAAGATCATACACATGATAGCCGAATTTTCCACTTCCCCGCAGGGAATCTACTGCCTTTTCCGCCTTAGTCTGCAGCGCCTGCCACGTATCGCCCTGATACGGATACAGTGAGATTCCCACTCTTCCTGCCAGAGTAAATCCTTCATCGCCGCTTCCCAGCGTCATTTCCGTACTGTGACATACCATAGAAGCCAGCGCGTCCAAATTGTGAACAGAACCGATATTCTGTGCAAAAATAACCAGCTCATCCTCACCCAGACGACCGAGAATATCAGAACGTTTAAAGCCCTTACTCATCTTTTTGGTCATATCCTTCAAGATACGCTTACCCATATCTTCGCCCAGGCTCTCTGACAGAATACGAAAATCACTGATGTCCACCAGAATAAATCCATGAATGTTTCGGTCACCGGAAGTTGCCAGAATCTGATTTACCTGTTCCTTTGTTGCTTCCCTGTTATACCAGCCGGTCACAGTATCCAGCTTTTCTTTGCCGCGCAGCTCTTCCTGCAGCAGCTTGTTTTCATGAATGTCTGTGATCTTGCCCACGATATGTGTCACATAACCGTCCACTCCCGCAATACTGGATGTATGAATCCGATACCACCGCTTTTCCTTGCCCATCAGAATATTGGTTTTCAGCTCTATAATATCCGTCCGCGGTGTTTTCAGAGCTTCTTCCACGATCTCAACCAGCTTCATTTCATCGGTGCTCTCCAGCACATCCCGCCGCAGCTTGATCATGAATTTGTCTATAATACGGGTACTTTCCAGTCCGTATTCACTGGCTGTCTTGATACTGAGCACATCTGTCTTGGCATTGTAGTCAACCAGCATCTCTCCTTCTGTTTCCAAAAGCATCTGATACCATTCAGACTGTGCCTGCAGCTCGTTTTCCACAAACTTTCTGTCTGTGGCGTCCAGAAACACACACAAAATGACTGCCCGTTCTGCAGTCCGTTCATACAGATTCCCCCGTATCTGCAGCCAGCGCAGACTACCAGTGGCTGTTACCGTACGCATCTCCAGATCCACCGCTCCGTCATCCTTCAGCACGTCCTCAATCGCCTGCCAGAATTTAGGCTTATCTTCCTCCAGAATAAGCGATACCAGGTTGTTCAGATACTTATAGCCAACACTCGGCGCATATCCCAGCATCCGGAAGCCGCCGCTGTTCATATAGAGAAATTCCAGCTTATCCTCCTGCAGCCCCAGAAACGCCACGCCAGTCAGCATGTTTTCCATCATCTCACATATTGTTTTGTAATCAAGATTATTTGCCATAATATCCCCTTTGTGACCTGTCCTGTATCTATTATATCTCCTTTTTCACAATATTTCCACTATCTTTATAGATACTTTTTTCCGGAACATATCCTCTCACCCGCGAAAGCGGATAGATATTAGTCTCTCTCCCAATTACACTGCCAGGATTCAGCACACTGTTGCACCCTACTTCCACATTGTCCCCCAGCATCGCACCGAATTTTTTCAGCCCGGTTTCTATATTGCCTTCTTTGGATTTTACCACCACCAGTGTCTTATCGCTTTTTACATTGGAAGTAATGGAGCCTGCCCCCATATGCGCCTTATATCCCAGAATACTGTCGCCCACATAATTATAATGAGGCACCTGCACCTTATTGAACAGTATCACATTTTTCAATTCTGTGGAATTGCCCACCACTGCGCCCTTTCCCACTATGGCATTGCCCCGGATAAAAGCACAGTGCCGCACTTCGGCCTCCTCATCAATAATCGCCGGACCGTTGATAAAAGCGGAAGGATATATTTTGGCAGATTTGGCGATCCATATGTTCTCCCCCTTCTGCTCGTACCGGTCTGCCGGAAGCGTCCTGCCCAGTCTGATGATAAACTCGCTGATCAGAGGCAGCACCTCCCAGGGATACGTCCTGCCTTCAAATACTTCTTTCGCAATCGTTTCTTCCATGCTGTAGAGATTTTGAATTTTCAGATACTCCATTTCCTGTCACCTCTCATAATTTTTTGCGGCCATATCATACCTCCCATACAGACTGCGTCCGCCGACAGACTGTTTCACAAAATTGGTCCGCCTGGAAACAAATGCATCCAGCTTTCCCATGTATTCTTCTCCTGTGATGGTTCCGTCTGCAACCTGCGTCAGCCCCTTCTCCCAGCTTGCAGTCAACGCCGGATCCAACAGCGGTCTGATGGAATAATCTACTATTTCATATATAATCTCTCCCATCAGAGTAGGAGTGATGATCTGTGTTTTTTTATGCAGAGCCAGATATCCGATATGAACCAGTTTTTTCAAAATCTCTGCTCTGGTGGCGGAAGTCCCGATCCCGCTGCCCCGAATCTGCTCCCGCAGCTCTTCTGCCTCGATAAACTGCCCTGCATTTTCCATTGTAAGAATCAATGTACCGGAATTATACCGCTTGGGCGGTGTGGTTTCTCCCTCTTTGACACAATACGGCGTTTCCTGCTGCAAAGTCAGAGCGGTTCCCTTTTTCAACCGCCCCAATGCTTCCAGAAAGGTAAGATCTGCCGTCTGATCAGGCTCGCTTTTTTCTTCTTCCTCTTCCGCCCCCTTTTTCTTTTTCAAAAAAGAAAATGCTGTTACTTTCAGATACCCTGCATCTTCCAGAGTTTTAAAGCTGGAAAAAAAACGTTCGCCCTTGACCAAAAGGGTCAAGGATATTCTACGGTACACCGCACCGGGATAAAAGATACTGAGAAAACGTCTGACAATCAACTCATATACCAAAGCCGCCACGCCCTGCAGCCCTTTCAGATGATTCAGCCCCTGTCCTGTGGGAATGATGGCATAATGATCCGTAATCTGTTTGTCATTTACGTACCGGGATTTGATCAGCTTCTGATCCATCCCCTTTTGCAGCACTTCCGCCGCAAAGGAAGCAGCCTTATCATACTGGCACAGTCCCCGGATATTTTTTTTGATTTCTTTGGCCACCGCAGTGGACAACACTCTGGCATCCGTTCTGGGATAAGTGGTCAGCTTTTTCTCATACAATTCCTGCGCGATCCTGAGTGTCTCATCCGGACTGATCTTAAAATACCGGGCGCAGTCATTCTGCAGTTCGGCCAGATTGTACAGAAGCGGCGGATTTTTGGTTTCTTTTTTCTTTTCTATTTTTTCTGCCACAGGCTGCTCTGCCGGTGTCTGCTCCAGAAAAGAAATCAGCTCCTGCGCCGTTTCTTTTTTCAGAAACCCGTTCTCTTTATACAGCAGCGGGGAATCCGCATATCTGCTTCCCGCCACCGCACGCCACTCCCCTTCAAACGTTCTGCCGCCCAGAGTCAGATTCATCAAGACTCTGTAAAAGGGTGTTTTCACAAATTCTCTGATCTCCCGCTCTCTTCTGACCACGATTCCAAGCACACAAGTCATCACACGGCCTGCCGAAATCACTGCCCTGTCAACCTTCAGATATTCCTTGACCGAATTTCCAAATTTTAAAGTCAGCGCCCTGGAAAAGTTAATTCCCATCAGATAATCTTCCTTAGCCCGCAAATATGCCGCCTCACAAAGATTATCATAATCGGCAAGATCTTTGGCTTCCCGTATGCCGCGCCGGATCTCTTCTCCGGTCTGAGAATCGATCCAGACCCGCTTTCTTACTTTTCCGGTCACTCCCGCCTGTCTTTCCACAAGTCTGTAGATATATTCTCCTTCCCGTCCGGAGTCTGTACATACATAAATAATATCCACATCACTTCTTTTCAGAAGACCGCTCACAATCTCAAACTGCTTCTTTACATTGTCAATCACTTCATATTTAAATTCATCCGGAATAAACGGAAGGGTTTCAAAGGACCAGCGCCTGTATTTTTCATCATACTTTTCCGGGTAACTCATCGTCACCAAATGTCCTACACACCAGGTCACGATGGCTTCTTTGGATTCCATAAAGCCGTCCCTGCCAGCCAGATCGTATCCCAGCGCCGCAGCAAATTCTCTTGCCACACTGGGTTTCTCTGTGATAAATAAACTCTTTCCCATATAGTTCCTCAAAATGAAAGCAAATCAATCAGATGCAGATTCTTTTTTTTCTCTGCCTCCCATATCAGCATCCGATCAAATCCCTCTGCTGCAAACAGATAGATTTCCTCTGCCGCAAGTCTGGCTTTTCTGGCGCAGAAAAGCATCCATTCGTAATCTTCATAGGGCATCACCGGTTTTTCCCAACTGCACAGCCCGATGATAGTATGCCCCGATTCATCCTGGGCAACAATATCAATGTCTCCGGCCTTCCCGGCCCACTCTCCCATTCTGGTATATACAAAGGGAAGCTGTTTTCCCTGATTCAGATAGTCCATATATTCCCGGCACACACCCACGAAGGCATGGGATACAAAACAGCGGAAATCCGAAACAATATATGCCTGATAGAAATCCTCCGGCGTCATCTCCGCAAGTCTGCTCAGATGCGGATAGACATATCGGAAATAAAATGAAATAAAATGATTTCGAATCCGATAAACGCCCTTTCTCGTGTGCTCCCTGCCTTCCGTGTCAAAGGAAAACACCTTTTCCACGATTTCCAGCTCCATCAGATTTTTCAGATACACACTGATCTTGGCACGGGAAAAACCCGTATGCTGATACAGTTCATTCAGCTTTTGCTTTCCGCTGGCAAGCGCCGCCAGAATCGTGTCATACACACCCGTTTCCCGCAGCTCTCTTGCCACCAGTCCGGGAGCCTCCTCATGGAGAAAGCTATTTTTCGATAGAATAAACCGGCAGATGTTTTCCCTTGCAGACAATCCTTTCTCAAAATGCTCCCACAGCTCAGGAAACCCTCCCAAAACGGCATAAATTTCCACCTGCTGCGTTCTCGTACTCTCTGTAAAGTACCGTACCATATCAAAGAAACTCTGTTCCTTTACCTTCAAAAACCCGGAAATCTCCAATGCGGCGCTTCCGATTTTCCCTACCATACTGCTTTCTATCCACCCGATTGCAGTGGAGCACAACAGCACCATAACCTGACAGGAATCCTCCAGGGTATGCACAAAATGAACCAGAGACGGCATAAAATCCCGGCTCTGCTTCACAATATTCTGAAACTCTTCTATTATAATAACGTTCTTTTCTGTCTGTTTCAAGTAAAATGCCTGAAACAATTCCGAATAGGAAGGATATTCCGCCAGCCTGGCTCCTGTTTCCCGTAATTCGTTTCCCCACAGGAACAATTGTTCCCGCTCAGAGCAGGGTCTGGACCTGTAAAAAATCACCGGCTTTCCCTGACAGAAAGCTCTTGTCCGCCGGGTCAGACCCGTATGCTTTTGTCCGTACAGTACAATCATCTGGCTGCCTGCTGTCTGGTAGTAATGTTTCAGATACTGCAGCTCGGCCCCTTCCTTTTTTGCCATATACGCTCCCTGCTATTCCCAAACCTGCTTTTCCAGTTGTTCTTCCAACAATTCTTCCAACTGCTCCTGAGGCATCGGCTTACCCATCAGATAACCCTGTATATACTCGCAGCCGATCTCCCGGAGATAATCCAATTGCTCCTGCTGCTCCACGCCCTCCGCAATGGTTTCGTAGCCAAGCCGGTTTACCATATCCACAATGGATTCCACAATAATATTCCCTGTTTCATCCTTTAGCATAGAATCAATAAACGATTTATCTATCTTGATGGTCTGCACCGGCAGACTTCGCAAATAGGAAAAAGCCGAGTAGCCCGTGCCGAAGTCGTCAATTGCCGTCTGGATCCCATACTGTCTCAATATTTCCAGTTTCTTTCTGATTCCCTCACAGTCCTCTACCAATACACTTTCTGTAATTTCCAGCTCGATCTCTTCCGGCGCCACTTCATACTCTTCCACAAGCTGTATCAGCCGGTGAGAAAACTCTTCCATCGCAAAATGAATGGCAGATATATTGATGGACATAATCAGACTGATGCCGAATCTCTTTTTCCAGCGGGCCAGAGTGGATATGGCTCTCTCCATCACCCACTCCCCTATATCCACAATCAGACTACTCTTTTCGGCTATCGGAATAAATTCGCCCGGACTGATGATCCTGCCTTCTTCATCCCGCCAGCGGACCAAAGCCTCCACGCCCCGCAGATGCTTTGTCTCTGTATCAAACTGAGGCTGATAATACAGCAAAAACTCCTTTTCCAGCACCGCATGTTTCAGCCTATGCTCCATCTGCGCACTCTGTACAAAATCTTCTATAATAGGCGCATCAAAATACCGGATACCGCTTTTCCCCTCATGCTTTACCTTGAACATAACGATTTCCGCCCGTTCCATCAGGGCCAGCGGCTCCCCGGCTGCTTCCGGGTATTCTGCCACCCCCACACTGACCGTGATAAAAACCTGATGTTCAGTCAGTGAAAACGGTTGTTCCAGCCGTTCGTGAATCTGCCGGTAAACAGACTCCATCGTGCGCTTCCCGTAAGGGTCATACACAGCCATACAATAAGTGTCCGCATTCAGATGGGCACACATCATGGTAGAATCCACACACAGTTCTTTCAGAAACCGGCCAAACTGAGACAACAGCTCATCTCCTACCAGCACGCCGATTCCATCGTTGATCTTACGAAAATCATTGATATTGATAAACGCCACACTGACCGTCGTCTCTTCGGCAGACGCTTTCTGAATCCACCCCACCAACTCCTGTATAAATCGATTTCTGTTATAAAGTCCGGTCAGCGTATCAAAATAGGCCATATAGGCCAGATCGTCATTCTGCTTTTTAAATTTGGTAATATCCCTGAAACGCAGCAGTTTTTCTTTCGGCCCTCCCATCTCATCTCTGATCAGATTGACCTCACATTCGACCCACTGCTTTTTGTTTTTCCTGCAAAATTCCTGTGAGGAAAAAGAGTCTTTCGACTCTTCTATGTAAACAGCCCTGCGAAGAGGCTCCACATCCTCTTCTCTGACCTGCGAAAAAAGCTGATTCAGATCATCCCGGTTGCGCACCTGTATCTCAAAAAATCTGTCCCAGTCACCCATCATCAGGCAGGTGTCCTCCGCAAAGGAATAATAGAGAAACGCATTACCGGATGTATCCACAAGGGTACGGTACATGCTGCATTCCCCGTTCAGTTTCTGATTCAGCGCTTTCAGCAGATCTATCTGGTATTGGAATTCATCCACGGATCTCCATCCTCCCGCATGTTGTCAATCCTGCTTTTTGGTGATATATCCTTTCGCCTTCAAAAGCTCCGCACACAGCACAGCGCCGCCTGCCGCACCCCGTACCGTATTGTGAGAAAGTCCCACAAACTTCCAGTCATAAACCGTATCCTCCCGAAGGCGTCCGATAGAAATTCCCATACCGTTCTCAAAGTCCACATCCTGTGTCACCTGTGGCCTGTTATCTTCTTCCATATATTGTATAAACTGCTTCGGTGCACTGGGAAGCTCCAGCTCCTGGGGCAGTCCTTTGTACTGGGTCAGCTTCTGCACCAGTTGTTCCTTCGTAGGATTTTTTCTGAATTTGATAAATACGGCTGCCGTATGGCCGTTCAGGACCGGAACACGGATACACTGACAGGTGATCACCGGGCTGTCGGCCGGTTTGATCACGCCGTCCACCACTGCACCCAGCACACGCAGAGGTTCCTTCTCCGACTTTTCCTCTTCACCGCCGATGTAGGGTATGATATTGCCCTCCATCTCCGGCCAGTCCCTGAATGTCTTGCCTGCGCCGGAAATGGCCTGATAGGTAGTAGCCACTACCTCATAAGGCTCATATTCTTTCCATGCTGCCAGCGCAGGCGCATAGCTCTGAATCGAGCAGTTGGGCTTTACTGCAATAAAACCTTTTTTCGTTCCCAGTCTTTCCCTCTGGAAACGGATCACTTCCATATGCTCCGGATTGACTTCCGGTATCATCATCGGCACATCCTCTGTCCAGCGATGTGCACTGTTATTGGAAACAACCGGCGTTTCTGTCTTGGCATATGCCTCTTCAATCTTCCGGATCTCATCCTTTGTCATATCCACCGCGCTGAACACAAAGTCCACCTGTGACGCTACCTTCTCCACTTCATTTACATTCATCACAGTGATATTCTTTACCGCTTCCGGCATAGGGGTATCCATCTTCCAGCGGTCTCCCACCGCCTCCTCATACGTCTTGCCCGCAGAACGGGGACTTGCCGCAATCACTGTCACCTCAAACCAGGGATGATTTTCCAGAAGGGAAATAAATCTCTGTCCTACCATACCTGTTCCGCCTAAAATGCCTGCTCTTAATTTTTCGCTCATTTTTTCATTCTCCTCATATCCGTTTATCTGATCTTAATTTTATGTCTGACAGTTTTCTGTTCCGTGCTTCTCTCTGCTCCATGCATCCGCTTCTTCCAGAAAAGCCTTTTCCGCCCTGATCACTTCTTCCATCGCCTTTCTGCCCGGTGCGCCGACGGTCAGACGCTTTTCCACACACGTTCTCAGGCTGACCGCATCAAACACATCCGCCTCAAATACCGGGCTGATTGCCTGCAGTTCTTCCAGAGAAAGCGCATCAATCGATGTATCCTTTTCGATGCAGTAGAGCACCAGCCTGCCGATCACACTATGGGCATCCCGGAAAGGCACCCCCTTAGTCACCAGATAATCTGCAGCATCCGTTGCATTGGTAAACCCGTTCATAGCACTTTGGGCCATTGCCTCTTTATGAAACCGCATCGTCCTCAGCATACCGGTAAACAGCGTCAGACATCCCTTCACTGTATCCATCGCATCAAAGGTCAGCTCCTTATCCTCCTGCATATCTTTATTATACGCAAGCGGCAGCCCCTTCATAGTGGTCAAAAGCGACATCAGCGCTCCGTAAACTCTTCCGGTCTTACCCCGCACCAGCTCCGCTATATCCGGGTTTTTCTTCTGAGGCATAATACTGCTGCCTGTGGAAAAACCGTCGTCAATTTCCACAAATCCATATTCATTGCTGTTCCAAATAATAATCTCTTCACTAAAACGGCTCAGATGCATCATAATCGTCGCTGTCGCCGAAAGATATTCGATCAGATAATCTCTGTCCGAAACTCCGTCCATACTGTTCAGCGTAGGACCTGCAAAGCCAAGCCGCCGGGCTGTATACTCTCTGTCCAGCGGATAAGTGGTGCCTGCCAGCGCCCCGCTGCCCAGCGGACAGTAATTCATTCGCCGGTAAATATCCTCCATACGCTGTACATCCCGTTTCAGCATCTCAAAATAGGCCCCCAGATGATGGGCCAATGTAAGCGGCTGTGCCTTCTGCAGATGGGTAAAGCCCGGCATATAAGTATCCAGATGTTCTTCCATCATGGATAGCAGCGTACGCAAAAGTTCTGTCAGCAGTGTGTGGGTTACCAGAACCTCTTTTCTCGTATACAGCTTCATATCCAGCGCCACCTGGTCATTCCTGCTCCTGCCGGTATGCAGTTTTTTCCCTGCCTCTCCGATCCGTCCGGTCAGATTGGCTTCCACAAAACTATGTATGTCCTCATAAGCGTCTGTAATGGCAAGTTTGCCGCTTTTCACATCCTCACAGACAGATACCAGACCTGTCCGAATGGACTCTGCCTCTTTCTGTGTTATTATATTCTGTCTGGCCAGCATCTCCACATGCACCATGCTGCCCTCTATGTCCTCTTCCAGAAATCTCTGATCAAATGATATAGATGCATTGAACTGATATACAAGTGCATCCGTTTCGCCCGTAAAGCGTCCGCCCCAAAGCTGCGCCATAACGTTCCTCCTTACCTGTTAAATCTGAATCTGATAATACCATATTTTTTTCCCTCCTGCAAGAAATGAGACGGAAATTCCTGACACAGCGACAAATTACGCCCATTCCGTACCAAATTCCAAAAAATTTCATACTATATGATATATCTTTTGGGAGTGATGCTATGAATGCTTCAATTTTGGAACTGCACAATATATCGTATGCGTATCATAGCCTGACAGGAGAAATCCCCGCGCTTTCGGATATTTCTTTCCAGGTCAGACAGGGAGAATTTCTTGCCATCGTAGGACCAAGCGGCTGCGGCAAATCCACGCTTTTGTCGATTATTGCCAGACTGCTGGAGCCGGAGAGCGGCACCATCGCATTTCAAAATCCGGACGGTTCTCTGGAATATCCGAAAACAGGCTATATGCTCCAGCACGATCATCTTCTGGAATGGCGCACGATCCTAGCCAATGTCACCCTGGGGCTGGAAATCGCCCGCAAAAACACACCGGAACAAATCGCCTATGCAGAAAAACTGCTGGATGATTATGATCTGTACAAATTCAAAGACAAACACCCCGGTGAACTGTCCGGCGGTATGCGGCAGCGCGCCGCTCTGATCCGCACCCTTGTTATGAATCCGGACATTCTGCTGCTGGATGAACCGTTCAGTGCACTGGACTATCAGACCCGTCTGGCGGTATCCGGCGACATCGGGACGATCATCCGCACCACCGGCAAAACGGCCATTCTG